>CAYPTZ010000312.1:0-3799 GCA_964413395.1 uncultured archaeon
AATTAGAAAAAATAGATAATTTACTTCAAATATATGAATTTCCGTTGCTAATCATTAATTAAGAAAAAAAAAAAAAATTTATTTCATTTCATCTAAATAGGCATCGACTTCTTTCATCTTATCTACATCATCCATAGATGTAAATATTTCTAAGGCATCTTCAAGATTTTCTTTGGCTTTTTCTAAGTTACCTAAGCCTTTATAGATTAAACCTGTTTGAAGAATTGCATCAGGAGTATAATACTCGTATCGGGTGAGATCTCTAGAAATTTCGAATGATAATAATGCATATTCAAGATACTTCTTGTCTTCTTTTGATAAAGTCATAAAAACTTCTCCCTGATCGAAAAATTGTTTTCCATCTGGAGTATATTGTTTCGTGTAGAACAAAAATTGGTCTTTGAGCACTGTATCATCTGTCATGAAATATCTTTTAAATGTTAGTAAGGAATCAATTCTATCCATTGTTTCAAGAATTTCACTATTATAGTTTGCATAATATGCTTGCGATAATAATTCTTTAACAATATTTAAAATCTTATCATTATCTTCATCACCAGTTTTTGCAAATAAGAATACTGGAAGGAGATCTTGAATTGAATCTGAAATCTCATTCATCACTGAATCTGGAATCCCTTTTAGCTGAAGTGCTTCTATGAAAATGATTATCAAATTTCCTATAGTATATTCGGCTTTTCCAACAACATTAAACCATGAAATTTGATTATAAAAGCTTTTACTTTCAATCCGACGAATAGCTTTTCCGGATTCGATCATTCCGTGGCCAATTGCACCTAAAGCTCGAGCAATAACGTCTTTTGCAAAAGGATTAGTATCACCCATTAATACATTTTGTAAGGTAACAATAATTTCGTTAGATGGATGCACTGAACCAATAACTCCTAAGCTTTCTGCATAAAGTTCCACTTCACTAACTAATTCTTCGGAAGTTCTATCAAGTTGATAAAATTTTTCAATTAAAATTGGAACTACTTCTTGAGGTTTAATTTTACCGATTTTTCCTAAAGCAAATATTGCTTCATTTCTTACCTGAGGATCACTATCACTCAAACATTCTACAATGACATTAGGATCAATTTCGGGGCGATTGACAATTAAGTACCCAAGAGTTAAGACTGCTTCACTTCGAACACTTGGATCCTCATGTTTTGTAAGCTGGTATACCAATTCTAAATCCGTGCTCTCGTGCTCTTCTTTTCCAGATACGGCTATTATATGAAGACAGTCTCGAACTAGCTCCAAATTTGATTGTGCTCTGATATGTGGATCTAATAACGGAGTGATGTCATCATCGTATAAGGGAGATATTTGTTTTAGCGCTTCACTTGCATTTTCTGCTACAATTCGATCAGTAGATAATAATGCTTTTGTATAATAATCCAAGATTTTAATTTTTTCTCCATTAATTGTTGCTTGATAACCTTCATGCAATATTAAAAATTCTGCAATACTTTCGGTTGCCATAAAAGTCACATCATCATCCTCATCATGAATAGATATTTTCATCAGATCCGCTAATATTGCATCAATGTGATTTTGAGGTCCCTTTAAAATGTAATTTCCTAAAGCATCAGCAGTAACATAACGTATGAATTCCCGTTTATCTTCTAAAAATGGTTTGAGTTCACCTATTAAAGATCCAAATCGTTCTATATTGTAATAGACCGCATAAGAAAGTACAGTAATTGCATTTTGAACAATATAATTGATAGTATCTTTGTCATCCCCCTTATTATAATAAATAAATGGGATTATCTTTTCAATATCAATATCATCCGCTATACGAGCACTCATAGCTACTAGAGCTTCAAAACATGTATCAATTGAATCTGAATTATCTTGATCTTCTAATACTTTATAAACTGAATTTAATGCAAGTTGGACAAATTCTTTATCTGATGTATCTCCTTCTAAGATCATTTCCGTCATAGATTTAAAAGATGCTTGACGAACTTCATAGCGAGAATTAGTGAATAAATGAGTTATTTTGTCCAAAATTTCTTTCATATTTTCTTTAGATTCACCGATATCCCCTAAAGCATCTAATAAGTATTGTTGGATATAAACATCATCTGTCTCTAATGCATTAATCATTCGCCCCATAACCATTTCTGGATAGTATGTGCCAATTTCTCCTAAGAGGTCAAAGGCTTCTTTACTTAGATATATTTGTTTGTTTTCATTATTATCTGCGAGCTCTTCATCAGTTCGATCAATGCTATATGCGAAAACAAAATCTACAATATTTTGTGCAACTTCCTTATCTCGAGTACTAATAAGGAAGAGATATTGGGCAGATTTTTTTCTTAATTGCTCATTTAGATCTACTCCATAGCTGGAATAACTAGGAGGTCTCATTAAAGATTTATATAGTACAACGAAGTTGTATTTTTCAGGTTTTACTTTTTTCTTCTTTCCTTTTTCGCCTTTTTCATTCCTTTCTTCCTCCATTTCCTTTAGAAGGTCTTCTCTTTTCTCAATTAATTTATCAAGATCAATAACACCAAATGCTTTTGAAGTAGTTTGTAATTGAATATCTGAATAAAAATCAGTATTGACTTGAACTAAATTAATAATTCCATAAACAAAAGTAATGAAACTTTGTACAACAATCAGCGGAAGAACTATCTCATTTGTAGTAAAAACTTCCAATAATGGTTCAAGTAGCGGTACCGATTGAAATACTCTCTCTACTGCAAGATAATCTATTTGAATAAAAGCTATTAACATATTTACGCCGATCCCAATCATCAAATATCCCGAAAAGAGAAAATCAATTGTTTTTGTTTTAGATTTTTTACTCCAAAATTTTGAGAAGAAACCTTTAACTCCAAAAACTGTGGCAGTAAATAAAGAAAGATATGGCATCCAATCGCCTTTTAATTCTCCTTTAGAAACTATAACTCCTCCATTAATAGTTTTTAATATTGGCCCAAAAAATGTTATCAAATTCAAGAAGAAAGGTATCCAAGCAATTGCGACCATTACATAACTTAACCATAATTTTGTTTTTGTTTGCCCAGTTCCACTTTTTTGACGAATTGAAGGTTCTATGGTATTTGTATAAGTTGCTCCAATGATACCTGAAACTGTTCCACTTGCTGCAAAGTAGCTTAAGAAGAAAAGAGGAAATACCAAAAACCACATAAAAGACACTTGGAAAAATTCCAAATTTGCAAAATGTGATATCAAAAATATTGGAATTATGTAAATGACAATAAATATTAAAAAGGATACAAAATATGCGATATTTCCTTGAAATCGGTCTAATATTTTTGATTCCAGAAATTTATGAAAATCATGGACTGAATCACTTGTTGGTTTTCCTAAAAAGAATACTTCCCATAGAGGATATACTATTAGAATTCCCATCATGATCAAAATTATAACCGCTACAATTTGTGGTATGGATGCCAGCTCAATTACTTCAAAGGTTAAACTTAGCATTAAGAGAGTTGCTAAAGCAAATAATGATCCAAATCCTATCATTGCAGTTGCATCTCCTAAATCAAATTTTTCACTCTCTACTGTATTAACCTTCTTTAAATTTGAGTATGCTAAATAGAACCCAATTGAAAACATAAGTAAACCGGTAAAACAATAAATTAATATTATTAAATAATTATCTAAAGCCATTTTATTTTCTCTCCTTTTTCTCCTTGATATTCTGTTTTATTTTTTCAATAATTTCTACGGTCATTTTTTCCAATGGATGCGTTTCATCTTTTTGAATTTCGTTAACTAAGTTAAAAATTTCATTTGTATCCATTTTCATTAA
>CAYPTZ010000312.1:3809-5010 GCA_964413395.1 uncultured archaeon
CCTTTGCTGATTCTATTCCTGCAAGATCTAAAATATTAGCAAAATATAAATCTACTCCAGGAATTTTGATTAATTCAACCATCCTCAATAAATCCTTATAATCATGCCTTGACATGTTAATCCTTTTTCGTAACCCTGAAATTAATGGGGCTTTATGAACAAAATCTTTGACAGTATAAATTTTGTATTGCTTTAATTCCCCTGCATGGTCCATTTCTACGATAGGAAGCATTACAATCGGAATATTCTGACCATATTTCACTCTTCGAGTCATTAATTTAGCATAACTGATCCATTGTTCAATGATAGTAAAAGTAGGTAGTTGAAGTATGATATAATGCGTATCAATATCAATTTCTTTAATTTTATTAAATATTCTGATTGTTTGTCTGTGACTTAATTCCTCAACAGAATTGATGTTTGCATGAAATAAGATTTCTGCATCTCTCGAAGAAAGATCTGGAATATGATATAAATCTACCACATCTGCCCATTGTTGAAGTCTTTTCATATCAATATTCGTTGTATTATGAATTTCCTGTAACGAATATTTAAGAAAATCATCAACAGAGCAAATTTTCATTTGCTCCTCCAATTGGTTCGCATATTTTGCTCCAATTGTTTCAAATTCATTCAAATAAGTCTTCATAAAAATACCTTTGTCTGTTCTCTAATTTTAAGTTTTCACAAAAAAAAAAACTAAATGTAAAATTTAGTTTATCAAAATTTTATATTTTCTATTGTGTTACTTAGTATAAAAACAGTATTGGAACTATTTTGGACAAAATGTAAAAAAAAAAATGTTAAGATTTTTTTAAAATATTCATAAATTAAGGTATGAAAATCAAAAAAAAGAGATTATTCTCCTAGCTCTTCAAATACAACACGTTCAGATTCAACAGAATCTTTGGTTATTGCCATTAGATCCATTCCATTGCCAACCATTGCATCGCGTGTAACTGCATTTTTAATTACTTTCTTTAAGAATTCTACACCTTTTTTTACAGTAATCGTAGATTTGTATTCTGCCTCTAACATGGCAGAAGCGAAATACATGGAATCGCCCGCCATACCATAATCATCTTCGGTTAAACTACCACCTGCATCCAAAGTGTATACATGACTTTCACCATCTGCATCCACTCCTGCAATTACAATCATTACATATAGAGGTGCCATTTTTCTTTGGTATAGATAATTT
>CAYPTZ010000313.1:0-4993 GCA_964413395.1 uncultured archaeon
CTAAAAGGATATATCTGATATCGGGGATAAAACCCATATCAAGCATTCGATCAGCTTCATCTAAAACAACTATTTTGACCTGCTTGAAACTAATTTGTCGTCTTTTATAAATATCTATTAATCTACCTGGTGTTGCAATCACTATTTGCGCACCATTTCTAATTTTATCCGTTTGCTTATTTATTGAAACTCCACCATAGATTTCGACAGTTTTAAATTTTTTATATTTAGTAATAATATTAAAAACAGAAGATACTTGTTTACATAATTCTCGTGTTGGGACTAAAATTACAGCTTGTACATTTTTACTCTGTATATTTAGTTTTTCAATGATAGGGATAGCAAATGCTAAAGTTTTTCCCGATCCAGTTTTTGCTTGTCCAATTACATGACACTTTTCATTGGTCATGATATTCAATATTGATTCCTCTTGAATTTTGGTTGGAGAAATTATACCTACTTCTGTTAAAGCTTTTGTTACTTCGGGACTAAGATTCATTTCTTGAAAGTTCATTAAATTAACCTACAATTAAGAAAAAATTTTGTTAGAAAAAATTTCTTAAGAAAAATAATGTACCACTGAAAAAAAGATTTATGGTTTTACTTGATTTACTATGATGTACACGTTCAAATCTTCAAAATTCACAAAGTTTTTATATAATTATTCCTAAAATCTGAAATTTTGATTCAAGATATTAATAAGTTTCATATTTTTGAATCTAATTTTATATTACACTAAAAAAAATGCAAAATAATATATTTCTACTCAACATTTTTATGAGATTTTTTTTTTATTTGCATGTGGAAAAATTTGTATGGGCTTTAAAAAAAGATGAAATTTTTCAAAAATTTAATACTGATCCTATTAAAGGGTTAGATGAAAATATTGCCCAAAAAAGATTATCTAAATATGGTTTAAATGAACTTCCGAAAAATAAACAATCATTTTTAAAGATTTATTTAGCTCCATTATTTAATTGGTTAATTGTAATATATTTAATTGCAGCTTTAATAATGTTCATAGCAGGTATGATTACTGGTTCTGGAAATATGTCTGCTATATATATTACGCTTGCTATAGTTGCACTGAATTGTATTGTGGCAATTTTCCAACAAGCTCGAGCCACCAAAAAATTAAATTCGCTTCGTCAACTTTCAGCACCCAAGACAAAAATCATTAGAAATGGTCAAAAGGAAAAGATTTTTACAAAAAATCTAGTTATTGGAGATTTATTAGATCTATGTCAAGGGGATAAGATTCCTGCTGATGCAAGAATTATTCATTCTTCTAACTTAAGAGTTAATGAATCTTCATTAACTGGTGAAAGTGAACCTGTACGAAAAAATTCCGGTATATCATTAGACAATATTCCACTTCATCTTCAAAATCAGGAAAATATTCTTTTTTATGGAACATTTATATCTACAGGTAATTGTTCGGCAATCGTTATTTCTACTGGTGCTAACACTGAAATTGGTAAAATTTCTATGGGTTTAATTGCTGCTTCTTCAAATGAGATTCCAATAAGAAAGAAATTAAATAATATTGGAAAATGGTTTGGAATAGGGGTTATATCCATATGGTTTTTAATTTTAATATTTTTATTCATAGTTACAGGAGAAATTGATGTTATTAAAAGTTTAAATTCTGCAATGGATATTATGCCAATTAATATTCCATTGCTAACTACCATAATAATGTTAACAGGAGTCCTTAAGATGGCAGATCATGGAGTTATTATTCGTAATCTAACTTCAGTTGATTCTTTAGGTAGAGTATCGGTAGTATGTTCAGATAAAACAGGTACGTTAACAAGAAGTCAGATGTGTGTTCAGCATGTATGGGCTCGTGGTTCACATTTTAGAATAACTGGAAGTGGTTACATGCCCTCTGGAGAAATATTTCTAGTTGATAATCCTCAAAATCCAATTAAAATCGACCATATAGAACAATATCCTCATTTGAAATTATTATTAATCGCTGGATATCTAAATAATAATTCATCTATAATTATGGAAGAAAGAGAAGTAAAAAAAAAGAAAAAAGAAATATTAGTTAAAGATTGGACAATTATTGGAAATCCGACAGAAGGAGCATTAAAAGTATTACACAACAAAATCTTGGATCCCTTGGATTTAGGTGATTATGAAGAAATTTTGGAGTATCCATTTGATTCAAAATTAAAACTCATGTCAAAAATATATCGAAATTCAAAAAAAAAAAATTATGTGTATACGAAAGGTGCTAGTGAAATAGTAATTTTCAAATGCTCGAAAATGTTAGCAGAAAATAATTCCGTTGTTGATTTCATAATAGATATGAAATTAATAGTTTTAAATCGCATTAATGAATATGCAAGGCAAGGCTATAGAATTTTAAGCATTGCCTATAAGAATCTTGATTTTTTGGAGAATCCCAAATATGAAGATCGTGAACAAATTGAATCTGATTTAATATATATTGGATTTGTGGCAATATTAGATCCTCCTAGATCAAAAATCAAGGAAGCTGTTGAAAAATGTCACAATTCAGGAATAAAGGTCGTAATGATAACTGGTGATTCTCTTAATACTGCTAAAGCCATTGCTTCTCAAATATCCATAATTCGGAATAAAAATGAAAAGATAATGGAAGGAAATGAAATTGAAAGTTTAGATGATTTAAGAGAATTAGATAATGTAAAAGTTTTTGCACGAGTATCCCCAAAACATAAAGAAATTATTGTGAGTTATTTACAAAAGACAAACCATGTAGTTGCCATGACAGGAGATGGTGTGAATGATGCACTAGCTTTAAATATGGCTGATGCGGGGATTTCAATGGGATTAACTGGTACCGATGTAGCAAAAGATGCATCCGATATGATATTATCTGATGATTCATTTGAATCAATTGTAGAAGGAATTAATAGAGGGCGTGGTATTTTTGCTAACATCAGGTCTGTTGTATTCTTTTTTATCTGCATCAATTTATTCGAAGGAATTGTTCAATTCATTATTGCAGTCATTTTAGATAAGCCATATTTTTTAGATGATACTTTTTATTACCAATGGATATTTCTCTCATTGACATTGCATATGTTCCCTGGATTAATTCTAACGTTTGATAGTGTATCAAAAGATATTATGAAAGAAAGTCCAAGAAATTCTGAAGAAATATTATCAAAAAAATTTTTATATTTATTGCTAATTTATGGTGGTTTGCTTGCAATAAGTATGTTAATTACATATTTTTTGGCTGTAAAAATATCACCAGTTGTGGAATCAAATTATGATTTTGGAAATCTAAATCCTTATTATCTATTTTCATCGAATAATTTATATTTATCAAATGGAGTTAATCTAGATGATGCAAAATCTTTAACTATGGTTATGACAACATTATTTTTTTGTGAATGTGCTTTAGCTTTACAAATTCGAAGACCAAACAAATCTTTATTAAAAAGCATTAAAGAAGAAAGAAATATTTTTATGTTTATAGTTATTGGGATATTATTTTTAGTATTTCTTCTATTTATGTATTTTCCGAATTTACAAGTTTCCCTTGCAAAAAAAAATGTGAATTTACAATTTATGTTTCTGAATTTATTGGATTGGTTGATTTGTTTTATGATTTCTTTCATATGCATTGGAACTTTTGAACTTGTAAAATTCATTGCTAGGAAAAATAATATAAAATTCTAATATTATAAAAAAGAAAAAGAAAAATCTATGTAAATTATATATTTCTGCCAAATTTGACCATTAAATGTGTTTCATCTTGTTTCTTTAGCGTAACATGATTTGATTATCTTGTAGACCTCTCTTTTTCCTTGTTTTGATTCAGATTTGGCACTACAATTCTATATTTTTATTTACTAAGTGATAGGCACTAAAAAATTCATCAATTTACCTCTTTACATAATAAATGAGCAATAATTATGATATTAGGAAAAAAATAATAAAATTTATTCTTCAATTTTTATTAAAAAACATTGTGGAGTAGAGGTAGAACTAGTATCTTGATTGCTACTAATTCTATGTTTTTTAAAGAAGAAGTGTTGTCAACATAAATTCACTTCAAAGACGGAGAAAATGATTATATTGGCGAAAAAGAAGGTAGACAATCTTATAAATGAGTTAAAAAATTACAATTCAAGAATTTAATTGAAGATTGAAAATAATTCCCACAAATTATAAGACTTAAGTATATTTAAGAAAAAATTTGATAAAGAATTTAAGTAAAAGTTTATTTTCTATCTGCATTTTGTTTCCTTAAGAAATATAGAAAAAGTGATATTTTATTGACAAAACCTAAAATTAAAATTTGTGTACTCGAAAAAAAGCGGGGTAATTTCGCAATACATGAGAAATTCACTAATAATAAGGAAGTTATTGATACAACTCATCAAGAAGTACAACATCATGTTGACGCATTAGATGAAGCAGGATACGAGGTAATTAAATTAAAATGGAGTGATAATATTTTTGCTGATCTAAAAAAAATTAAAGCAGACATAATTTTTAATGTTTCAAGCATTGTTGAAACAACTATTTTGGATGAATTAGGTATTGATTATGTCGGTTCTGATGTAATTGGGTGTGTAATTGCAACGGATAAGGCATTAGTTAAAGATTTATGGATAAAACATCAATTGTCAACTTCACCTTTTATTCTTGCAAAATCTTTAGAAGATTGTGATATATTTGAAAAAGAGAAACCATTTGATTATCCATTATTTATCAAACCCTCTCAAGGGCGAGGAAGTTCAGGAATTGATAAAGATTCATTAATTAACTCTTTTTCTGAATTAAAAGAGCAAGTAAAAAAACGTTTAACTACTATTAAGCAACCTGTATTAATTGAAAAGTTTTTAGATGGAAGGGAAATTACTTGTGGAATTATTGGTAATGGAAATCGCATTAGAGCATTGCCTTTATTGGAAATCATCCATGAAGGAAAAAATAAGTTTTTAACGTTTGATAAAAAAGAGTTATATAGTGATAGCTTTCA
>CAYPTZ010000314.1:0-4987 GCA_964413395.1 uncultured archaeon
TATCTTAAGAAGAAGATATTTGAGAAAAAATTAGAAAAAATAAGGTTTAGCTTAAATAATTCACAAATTGATCTATTTATTCAATATGGATTTCGATTTTCTAAAAAAAACATACACTATAATTCCATATTGGAATCAAATGCCTCAGGATGGAAAAAATGGAAAGAAATATTGGATTTTATTAGTAGTAATATCAATAATTATAAGCTTTACATTAAGGAAAAAAACCTTAGTGAATTAAGTAATAAATATAATAAAATTACAATACTTAGAAAAGAAAAAAGTGTTTTAATCTGTGAAATATGTGGCTCTCAAAATTTAAAAGATGCAAAATATTGCCATTATTGTGGAGAAAGGTTATGAACTTTAAAATTAATTAATAATAAAATGAAATTTTAAAGAAATCAGAGTCAAATCTTAATTTAAAAATGGTATTTTTTTTTTTTTGAACACTAAAAATAATAGTGTTTTTAACTGATTAAATGAATGACAAAATAAAAAAAAAGCATCTAAAATCGGAAAAAAGGGTTGTTATATTGGTTTCTAAAAAAAAAAAAATGAAGTATGTCTATGGGCCTGTTCCTAGCAGAAGATTAGGTAGATCATTAGGAATTGACTTAATTCCTTCAAAAACATGCAATTATCAATGTGTTTATTGTCAATTGGGTAAAACGACTTGTTTTACAAATATTAGGAAAAATTATTTTCCAAAGAATGATATTTTATCTGAAATTAAAAATATGATAAAAAAAAACAAAAATAACTTTGATTATGTGACATTTGTCGGAAGTGGTGAACCTACTTTATATAAGGATATAGGTGAGATAATCTTAAAGACGAAAGAATTTACGAACAAACCTATTTGCATTGTTACGAATGGAAGTTTATTATATAATAAAGAAGTGAAAAATAATTTGATGCATGCCGATGCTATTTTACCAAGTCTTGATGCAGGAGATGAGAATTTATTTAAAAAAATAAATCGTCCTCATCCTTCTCTTAATTTCAAATCTATAATTCAGGGATTTATCGATTTCAAACAAGAATTTAAGGGGAAATTTTGGATAGAAGTAATGCTTATGAAAGGAATTAATGATTCAGATGAAAATATAACAAATATAAAGAAAATAATTGATTTAATCCAACCTGATAGAATAGATATTAATATTCCCATTAGACCTCCGGCAGAAAATTGGGTAAAAATACCTGGGGAATATCTTATTTCACGTTTAAATAAAATTTTTAATAAATATAACAATATATTTTATCCAGAAAGGGGAATTTTTAAAATATACTCATCAAATTTTGAAAATAATCTATTATCTATAATCGAACGTCATCCAATGAGATTAGATCAGATTATTGAGACTTTTTGTACAAAAAATACTACTAATGAAATTTTAAAGAGATTAGAATTTTTAAAATCAAAGAATAAGATTGAAACACATAAATATAATGAACAAATCTATTGGAAATTAAAAATAGATTAAATATTAGCAATAAAGTATAAATAAAAAAAAAGAATAAATTCAAGTTCTTAGGAATTAGGAAAATGGGAAGAAGAATTCGTCGAAGATGGGTTAAACCCCCACCAAATAATTTTTATTTTATAGATGAAAGACCATCATTAGATGACTTTATTCTTTTAACTGTTGCTGAATTTGAAGCAATGCGTCTTAAACATTATATTAAGTTAGATCAGAAGGAATCGGCTGAAAAAATGGGAATTAGTCAACCCACTTTTTCACGTATTCTTGAAAATGCTCATTATAAAAATATTCTCGCATTAATTGAAGGAAAACAAATAAAAATATATAGTGAGGAATTAAATTATAAAAAGCCATTTATTGGTTATGGATGTATTGATTGCAAATATGAATGGTTTGATGAAAATGCTGTTAAGAAAAACAATATTAAGTGCATACGATGTAAATCCAATAATGTCTATTATTTAGAAAAACACCTATAAAAATTAAATTTCAATAAAATCACAAACTCTTTTAATTTATTATCAAGAAAATAGAAAATCTAAAGATTTTTTATTAAAAATTAGATATTTCAATAAAATCATATTTAAGATTTAGTAAAGGGTATTTTTAACTTTCTTCATATTTTATTGCCTTTTTTAAACATTATTTGCTAATACAATTTGATTTTCTGTAATCTATTTTTGAGAAATTAAGATTTTTTTTTTTCATTTCTGATTCTTTTTATATTTATAGGATTTAAATACACCAATTAAAAATGAACATGAGGAGGTTCTTTTTTTATATTCAATATAATTTTCTCCAAATTTTTCTACTAGCTTTTCTTCTTCTAAATGAATCGTTACAGTATAGGAAATAATCGCTAATACAGCAAAAACTATGATCAACCACGATTGGTTGGGTAAAATCAAGACGAAGGCAATCCATATTCCACCTGTGTATTGAGGATGTCTAATAATAGCAAAAATCCCATTATTAACTAAATATTGTGTATTTATATAACTTTCACCTTTTTTTACTCCACCTTTTTTACGAAATACATAAATAGGGATTGCAATAAGAATAATAGCAAAAATCCAAATTGGCCAGAAAAACTTTTCCAATAATGGTATTGGAAGAGAAGAAGGTATGGGTGAATTAAACCACAATAAAAGCATTTCAACGACTAAAAATATACCCCAACTATGAATAATAAGTTTATTTTCTTTCCATACAATCATATATTTATATATTCTGTTTGGTTAAAAAATATATCTTCTTTTGTTAGAATATTTAAAACTGGACTCAATGCCGTTAATGTTCTCCACTATTGCATTTTCTTTTTCAACCAAACACAATTATTTTACTTTTAATTGATTCTTAGCGTATACCATTAAAAAAAAAGAGTTGAATATTGGTTCTTTTTCTAGTATTTTTTATAATATATTAAACAAAACATTTATTTCTGATGTTTCTTTCGTTCTTGTTCAACTTCTTTTCTACCAGCATCCAATTCTCGCGCTTGCTCGGGATCCATTTCAAGTAACAAGGCTTGGAATTCTCCCATATGCGTTTTTTCTTCTTTTGCAACATCTAATAACATCATTTTTAAGTCAGAATTTGATGCCATTGCAGCCAATTGTTCATATAAATTAATTGCATCCAATTCTGCGATTAATCCTATGCGTAAAATCTCTGTGTCCAACATTTCTTTTTTGAGATTTCCTAATTCAAATGGAATTTTTGAAAGCATAATATTATTTATATTTATAATTCTATTTTAAGATAATTGTTTTCAATTGTAATCGAGATATAATAAAGAGGGGAAAAAAGGCAAGAATATAAACAATCAGTATTTGGAAATGTTTTTGGATAATATTTTTGCATCAAAAGGGGCCCCATGTGAAGGATAAATAGCTATTGAATGATGATTTATAATTTTTTCCACCTTTTTTTTATTTCAGTTAGGCTTTGGATATATATTGGAAAGTAGTGAATATTGAATAATTTCCATTCACTCATTACAACGTCACCTGCAAAAACATCTCCATTATTAAGAAATAAGGCTATATGATCATCGGTATGCCCAGAGTATATAAAATTTTTCCAGATATTCCCATATTCTCTAAAATGATCTCATCATCACCTTCTATAATGATATCATGTGGTCGAGGAATAAAGGAAGGAAATATAAATTTATGAAATTTTGAAAAGAATCCAAAAAACAATTTCACTCTCCAATTTATAGGTTTAGATATAGTTTCTGACTGTCCTTCTTTTAAGTATTTCAATCCATTATTATGAATGATTACCCGAATATTCGATTCTGATACTATTTCATTTAAAAAACCCGCATGGTCATAATGGTGATGAGTTAAAAAGAGATATTTAATTTCAGACAAGTCGATTCCAATCGATTTCAGTTTCTTTTTAAATTTTTTGTAGCATTTCGGATAACTGGCATCAATCATGCAATATCCTTCCGAAATCGGCACAAAATAGATATTTGTAAATGCACACTTTATTTTTTTTTTTTTTCTATATTTTTTATTCATAGTTCGATTTCACTCCTTGTGCAAAAAATCCTGATTGAAGCAAATTATGAAATTGGGAAATAAATTGATCATAAAACTGTTTTTTAATGGGAAAATGTTCACAATTCTTTATGATTAAAAATTTTTTATTAGCTAATCCCACTGTTTCAATTCGTTTGAATAATTTTTGACTATATTCTAAAGAAACCATGCGATCATTTTCTGGATGAGCGACGAATATTGGTTTGGATAATTGTTCATATGGAATTTCAGGTGTACACTCCGATATTAAACTTAAAGCGCCTTTTATTGTTATTTTCTTCCCCGCCTGTGGATCTTTCAGTATCAATTCTGGAATGTATGAATCTACATCAGATAATGTATTATACGGAACAATCCAATTTGTGCTAATCCTCAGAAAACCAAGAAAAATTGAACAAATTTTAAAGAAAGGTTTTAATATGGGATACATACGCCCGATTCGAGTATTATATTTTATATACTGCGGATCGTTCATTTCCCAAAGACACCAACATGCGATACCATTCACATTCTCATTATTACACCCTGCAGCATAGGCTAATGGACCTCCCATACTTGCACCACTTAGAATAATCGCTCCATTATAGGTTTTTTTCGCATATTCTACAACATCTTTTAAATTTTGAACCTGGTTTTTAAACGAGAATTTTCCTTTCGTGTCTTTATTATACCCATAACCTTGTAAATCTGGCGCAATAACGGTATATCCTAATTCAAATAAAGGAATGACAAAGGGTAACATTAACCTCGCATAACCTGCAATGCCATGACTGAAGATAATAACAGGGAACTCCTCTTTGTTAGAAGCATAGATTTCAAGGTGGATTTTTTGTCCTATTGATGAAATCCATTTTTCTTGAACGTTCTTTTCCCATTTTTCAATTAATTCTTCTCCAAAATAATGAATCCTTGAGTCTACAAGTTAATCCATTTTTTTAAAAATTC
>CAYPTZ010000315.1:0-4922 GCA_964413395.1 uncultured archaeon
TCGAGCTGCTCTGAAGGAGTGATGTTTTTCTTGAGTTTTTGCTCTCTCACAAATTTTTATGCATTGTTTGAGTATCCAATCGCCAATATTCCTGTTAATATATTTGAAAACTCGATTCTGCCTTATAATTGCTTTTAATGACAGTGTATAATTATTATCTTCTGATCTATCGCCAAATATATAGGCATTGATCTCAACTAAAAGCCTGGTTTGCTTAAGGGATTGTACATGAATTATATATAACATAAAAAACAGTAATATTTCCAAAATTATTCCTGAATACCCAATTATTATTAAAGTAGTCTCTGGGTTCAAAATTCCCAAACCAATTAGAAACATAAATGCAAAATTGCCTCCGATTATTAAAAGGTTTTCAAATTTGTTTATAATAAATAGATAACAATTTCTCCTAAAATAATGTAAGAAAATGATGATCAATTCACAAAATAAAAGAGTGAATCCTAAATGAAAAGAAGAGTCACGAATGTCAATGCCATAATAATTATAGGGGCTATCGATGAATTCAGTTCTAAGAAACGAATGATGAGGATCTAATGAGGCTAAGGAAATGATTCCAATGAATATATTTATGATTACTAATAACGTGTTATTATAAATTTTTGTAAATTGTTTATTGTTCAACTGCATTTTTGACCAAAATTCACTAAAAAGGCTACCTCTTTTTTCATAAAGACTTAAGTTCACTTTATTAAAACTTTGGTTTGCTGCATTAGAAGCATTGCCATGTATATCGTCGAACTTTATGGCTTTATTTATATCTCGTGTATATAAAAATATCAGAATGATGATGATTTCTAAACCAAGAAATACCCAGCAATAAATTTTCACACCATCAAGGAACCAAAGGTCTGTTTCGCAAAAGAGGGCAATCGAAAGGATTAAATTAAAATATAGAAACCAACCAATATGAAAGAATGAGTTAATATTTCTAGGGGGAAATTGGGGTGTTTCCTGAATTGATTGATCATTATCAGTTAATATATTTGTTTTCGTAAAAAATTCATAATATTTTCCATAAATTATACCAAATTCAATGAATACACCTAAAAATCCAAAAAGAATGTAATATGCCGATTCTAGAAATTCCTCTCCAAGATTCACATATCCGTAATCCATTGTATAAATTAGGAAGATAAAACAAGCGACATAGATTATTAATTCAATGATTTTTAAAATAACCATAAGAAGTCGGGTATTTTTATTTTTTGAATACCATATTAAAGCCACCAGACCCACTAACCCGATAAATCCAAAGAATCCCTCAATAAAAGCTTGTTCAGTTATACCAAAAAAAAAAGTAATTATAATCAATAAAAAGATACCATTTAAAAATGTAATTGTGAAGATATTAACGATAAATTTACAGAAAGTCACATAGGCATTAATTAATGTATCTGAATTGGAGTTATCATTGATTTTCGTTTCTTTATTCATTTTTTGATCCTGTTTATTCAAAAAATTATATTGCGCAGTTTCTCCCTCTGATTCTATAGTTTGATTGTTGCTTGATGTCATTGTTATCCCCTCGTTCTATTTATTCTCCTGTTTTTTTATTATTTTTTCCAACTCATTTTTCGATTCATCCAAAAAACTACTCAACATAAAAATGCGCATTTCGTATTCATCTTTTGAAATCAATGAATCAAGAAGTTGGTCTTGTAGAACATTTCGTCTTTTTTCTAAAGAGGCAATTCGATTTTGGATTATTTCTTGATCCTGATATTTTTTTTCCTGCATCTTTTCTGAAAATTGATATTTTTGAAGAGAAGTTGTTTGGTTTGCATCAATATATTGATTCGCTTCTTCAGAAGCTTTATAACCTAATACGCTAAAGGATTCAATAATTAATCCATACAAATGAAACTCTTCAATCATTTTCGCGGTTATTTTATTCATCACCATTTCGGTATCATCTTGAAAAATATTTTTGAGATTGTAATCAGCATAAATTTCACGTAAAGATGTATGTAAAAGACTTTTAATCCATTGTTTTAAATCCCCAATAGTCCATGTTTCTAATCCTCCGATAACATATTTATAGAAGGATGTGGCATTATTGATACGTACTTTAATTTCTCCAAACATACCAATTAAAAAACCATCTTTTGTACGAATACCATTAATTTGAGGAATTCCCCAGGGAATATTTTGGATTGTGGTCTCGATATAAATGATTTCCGTTCCGATATTTCGCGAATCTTTATCAAGTGCATAAGTACCACTTGGCATTTCAGAAATGAGCTCCCCATTTTTTAATAAAATGGCATGTTCATGTTCTTTCACGACAAAAGAAGTACATTTTGAAAGCTTATGTCCCATTTCGGGGAATTTTTTCAAAAGAGGTCTATCTGATAATCTAATACATTCCATTTTTTGGGAGGGACAAGTAATTAGAACGGTTTTTTCTCTTAGCGGTTTATTCTTTTTTAAAATTTTTAACACTTTATTCACTTCTTTGTCTATTACGACTTTTTATTATGGTTTTCATCAACTTTTAATTTTGTTTTATTCAATATTAATTTTAAAAAAAAATTCCCCCTTTTGCTCCTAAAGTAGAACTAACATTAATAGTGGTGAATTGAGGAGTCACAGTATTTGCAGGAAATAATTTCCCCTTTTTTATATAACCCAATCCATTCCGCCGAAATGGGCCCATTACAATAGGGACAATGGCCAAGTAAGATGGAGGTACTAATATCATTGAAGATGGTACCATTGTTGATAATTTTACTATGGAGGAGTTTTTCCCGGATTTGGCCTTCCAATTCGGCCAAAAGGCCCGTTATTGATTCTGGATTATCACCATTAACTTTCACAGCTAGAATATGGTGGGTTGAATCCAAATTAATATGAATGATCATTTTTTGCTGTTTCACTTTAGTGATTCCATAATACCATGCTTCCCCCCTTTGCTGAGCCGAGGAAAAATTTTGATGCACTAATTTAATATCATGGGTACTAATCGTATCTAAAATGTGATTGAAGACAATTTCGGCATCTTTTTGTTTAGCTAAGGGAAAAATCTTTTGGTCATTATATTTGAGGTGATGATGCAGTTTTTTCACACGGGCTAAATTAGCATCCTCTCGAGTAAAGAAGATCGGACAGGTGATAAAGACTTTTTTAGGAGGCATGATGAGTGCTTGGGGATGGTCATTGGCATCAAAATAGGTCAAGGTCGCATTTATAGCACTTTCAAGACAATTAATGGGTTCTAAATAGAGGGAAAGGGCGATTTTTTCATCCCCGCCTAATTTGGGGATTAAGATGGTATCGCCGCGTTTTTCATAATTGGGTTCAAGAATGATCCATTTTAGAGCAGAGGGTAGATCAAACCGGAGAGCTAGGTTTGTAATAACAATCCGAGTTTTATTCAGAAGACCAACTTTAAATCGAATTTTACCACCAATATATTCATATTCCCGAAGAATGCGAATGGAATTTGTCGAATCTTCAATTTTTTCTTGATTTTTGGGAAAATTATTTACTTGATTTGCAAATTTTGAGTTTTTAGTCTTTTTTTGATCTTCGGTTTTCAAAGATTTGGTTTTAATAGCATTCTCTTCTATATCCTCCAGTTCTAAATCTTTGTTTTTTACATTAAATTGAATCGCAGGCAAACTTTCAGTTAATAATTTTTTATTAAATTCGGGAGTTTGAAAATATTCTATCAAATAATCAATTCGTTCTTGTAAAAGGGTAAAATTATAAATTGAAAGGCCCAACTTAGATTCCATAATTTCTTCAATATGAGATTGTTCAGGTTTAGCTGTGTTTGAGAAAAAAGTATCACAATAAATCCACAATGTTTGATTAAGCTCTTCTAAAGATTTATGAGTGACATCAAAGATTTCTTTTAGCTCAGAAATATATTTGGCAATATTAGCCTGTCTTTTTTGGCGCATCTCAATTTCGATTTGTTTCATTATACCCTTGTATAGCTTTAAAATAGTATGCAGGGTAGTATTTTTAATGGGAAAAACAAATTTAATCGTTTTTCGCTCCTTTTTTTCGATGAATTTTATCGCATTTTCCAGAGATTTATGAGCGGATTTATAAATTTTAAATGCATTTTTATAGTCATTATGTTCATAAGTAATCCAAGCTTCTGAACTGAGATAGATGCTTTCTGAAAAATAGGTCATTCCCATATATTTTTGGATTACCAAGATTAAATCAGAAATCATGGCTTTTTTAGTCAAAGTAGGATTTTTCTTAATAGCCAATCCAAATTTAAGAAAAGCCCTTTTCCAATTTTTTCGAGCCGAATTAAAGGAATGAAGTTTTTCTTGCCGTTTTGCTTTTTCACATTTTTTAATACATTGTTTAATTAATTTTCCCGCAATAAATCTGTTGAGGTGCTGTATAAGCTTGGTTTGCTTTATCGATCCTTTCAATGAAAGTGCATATTTATTTTCTTCTGATTTATTACCCAAGATAAAGGAATCAATTTCCGATATTAGCTTTGATTGTTTGAGGGTATGTTCCTTATATATGTATGCACCGAATATTACAATAAATACTATCCATAATCCTAAAATTCCCGATAAAAATAATGGACCCCCCTGATCAGCTTCTAAAAGACCAATAAAACATAAAAGAATAAATATAAAATTGACTCCAATAGTGATGAGATTTTCAAATTTGTTGATGATAAAATTGTAAGAATTTCGCTTGGTATAATAAAGAAAGATGGTGAAAACTTGACAAATTAATAAAATCAATGCAATTATAGTAGCGGCGTAAATTTCATCATCTGTACTAGCCCAAGAATCTATGGATCCATCATAATGTTCTATATATCTTATTACTTTAAAAATACTGAGAGGTGCTAAAATATTTATAGAAATATAGCCAATTATTATGGAAATAAGTACTAATCCTGTGATATTTACCATTTT
>CAYPTZ010000316.1:0-4917 GCA_964413395.1 uncultured archaeon
ATTCTTTTGTCATTCCTGTCGCTTCTCCAGTGTTTATTTCTCTCAAGCCAGAATTAGCAATAGGGGAAATATTAATTATTTTTCCAATAATTGTTGCCGTTTGCCACGCTCTTTGTAAATCGGAAGAATACAGAAGATATTCTTCGGATTCAATTTTTGATTTAATTGTATGTCCGATAATTTCTGCCTGCTTTTTTCCAAATTGTGTAAGGGGAGAATCTGTCCACCCTCCTGTCATGCTATTGACGTGATGCTCCGATTGGCAGTGTTGAATTAAAATTAGTTTCATACTCATTTTCTCCAAATCTTTCTTATTTTAGAGTTATAATCCATATTCTAAACAATATCTGAATTTAATATTTGTATTTTTTACATTAATTTTTGGGAATTTGCATTAATTTCTGGATTTTACATCAATTTAATACCTTAGATTTTTCTATATTAATTTTTTTAAGGATTAGGTTAAAAAATTTCTTCTTTTATTTATCATTTTATTTTTTCATGTCATTTTTTTTTTTTGAGTTTTGTCTTTTGTTTTCCAATATCCACATTAATTTTTCAATATTGACTTTAAAGAAGTTAAAAAAGTTATTAGGAAAAAGCTTGAAAATCAAGTAATTCGTTTTCTTTTATAAAAGATCCTTAAAGAAATGCCTATTATGCATAAAATTCCTGTAATCCAATAAATATTATCATTTCTACTCCCATCTCGAATGTCCCAATTATAGGTATCTATAATAAATTGCTTTGCAAGTTTCCCATCTTCACTACATCTTGAATTTCCAGCATCAAAAGTTATATTTTTTTGCAAAGTTAATTGTGACCAGCCTATTAGCAAGTGATCATAATTTTCCTGTGATAATTTCACTTCTGAGAACATTGCATACATACACAACACATTGGAGACATTCCAATCTCCTAATGGTTGGTCAAAATTATCTGCCCTTACGAACATATAACTCATATCTGTTACACTAGAAACATTCCAACCCCCTAGATGTTGGTTAAATTTATATGCATGTTGGAACATACTGTTCATATTTGTTACGCTGGAGACATTCCATAGTCCAATATCTTGATTGAAGGAAGATGCACTATTGAACATGTAACTCATATCTGTGACATTCGAGACATCCCATATTCCAATATCTTGATTAAAGGCCTTAGCACCAATGAACATTCCGTTCATATTTGTGACACTAGAAACATCCCAATCCCCTAGAGGTTGGTTAAAATTTTCTGCATAGTCAAACATACTGTTCATATTTGTCACACTGGAGACATCCCAATTATTGAAATTTCCACTACTACCAAGATTCCAACATTCTTCAAATGCTGCATATAAATTGGTAGTTTCTGATAAATCTAAATTATCTATGGCTGTGATAATTAAATTATTACACCCAAAAAAATAACACCCCCAATTTCCTAATTGTAAGGATCCCCATTGTTGGATTTCAAGCAATTTCAATGGATCTCCCTCTTTATTAAATCGCCATCCAATAATTACATCTGTAATAGTAATGATATATATACCTTCTGCAGAATAGGTATGAATGGCTGCCGTGTCATTCGCATCAGTGATTGTATTGGTTGTACCATCACCCCAATCAACGAGAAAATCGTATGTGCCACTAGGATACAAGGGTAACTTAATTTGATTAGCGGCACTTGAATCTGTGCTAATTTTCGATGTATTCCATACGGAGACAAATGCTGTTGGGTCTGAGGCTGCTTTTATTGATATATTTTCTCTTGGAGTCTCTTGTGTTGGCAAGTGATACGATGATTGCAGGGTTGGGTTACATACGAGTAACAGAGCACATATAGTTGCAATTCGTATTAATTTTTTAGAAATATTTTCCTTCATCAAAACTGAATGAAATTTCTCAAAAATTGATGTGATATCGAATTTTTTTATCATGTTTATTCCCTTTGCATCTTTAGAAAAACCATGTTTTCTTTTTTACATTACTAGACAATGAAATTTCCTATTTAAAGACATAGGGGTATTTTTAGGGTAACTTTGACATCTCCCACTAAGGCTTAAACATTTGATCAGGTTATTTTTATGATCCAAGAGAATGTAAATTTGCTTAATTTTTCTTTGCAGAATTTCTTCACAAATGTCTTCGAAGAAATCCTCTTTCAGAAAGACCGAATCATTACTGAAGGCTCCTATGCGGATTTCGATAGAATATATCAATATGATCCTGAGGATCAGATTCTTTTACCTGCCTTTGTAGAACATCTAAAAAAAAAATATGCGATTTTATGATCCTCTTGCAAAATTGTTTATTATATTCTAGAAATTGTGTATTTCGACCCGTCAAATCTATCTCTTTGACACTCTTTTGTTTATTTGTTAAAAATTTCATACATTCCTTAAGAATCTAAAATTTTATATTAATATATAAAGAAAAAGACTTAGTTCTTATGCCAAGGATCGAATAGTGTAAAAAAGGATATAAAAAAATTTATTTCAGTGGAACAAATTGACTGGATCGAGTGGCACCCACCCCTGGGTTGCCATGTTGCACTTTCTTACAAGTAGGACTATATTCACCTAAATAATGCCCAATATGATCAGGGGAAATTTTCACAGGGATAAATTCAAGGCCATTATGCACAGCAACGGTTAATCCAATGAATTCAGGGAAGATAATCATATCGCGATTATGAGTTCGGACAGTAATTTCTCGGTCATCTTTTAAAGCTTTTTTGGCTTTTTTCAATTTTTTAAGAAATTTTTTTTGTCTTCGAGGCATCCCACGTTTTAAACTTCGCCTTTGTCTGGAAGGTATTATCTCTAAAAATTGTTTCATACTCATTTTTTTGAGTTCTTCGAGGTCTTTACCTCGATAAAGGAATTTTCTTCGTTCCGACATGTTAATTCACATCTATCAAGTTAGTCGTTGATAAGATCTAATAAGATTTGAAATGCGACATAAATTAAAAAATTTGCGATTTAATTCAGTTTGAGCGACTTTCTTGAAAAATATTGGAGGAATATTCAATTTTTTCAGAAAAAGCAAAAGCAAAAAAAAAAATTAATTTGGGAGGAATGGAGTTAATTCTTGATTTAAACTCTGAATATGAGGAATTATATCGATTTCATTGAAAATTGTTAATTCTTTGACTAACACACAACAGATTTTTTTGATTTCAGAAACCGTATTCATTAACGATAAATCAATGAACGATTTATGATCTCGAAAGTGGGTTGATGGATTTTGAATGTTGTTCTTAATTTTTTTGAAAGTATTATCGATTTTTTCCAATATCAAAGCATCTTTTCTACCAGGTTCAAAACTTTTAGTGATAATTTCCCGCATTTTATCAAAACTCAATTGAAGTAGTAAAGAAAGATCGCAATTAGGAGGAAATTTCAATTTATCAGCACATCGTAAACCTGCAAATCGTGATAGTTCTTCCCAATAATGGGCGTAAATTTTCACCCATGGATACATGACCTGATTAATTTTTGTAGATAATTGCCCATGAAATTCGCTATCAGACTCATTCCAATATTTTTTTGATGTATTCATTATCGAAGTATTATCTAAAAATTTCATTCGGGTTTTTCCAAAGGTTTTATCTGGAATTCCAATTAATGGAATGATTTCTGCTCCCGTTAAACGATGGAGACGAACATAGCTTTGCGGTGTATGAATTAAATATGGATATTTTTGATAAATAAAGGGGACCCTTAATTGACTCTTTGAACTATAATCATGATACATTACGAGACAATGTCCCCGTTCTAAATTCCTCTTCAGATATTTGGAGATTTTTGAGAAGGATGTACTGGCAAATAATTCTATATTGCCCATATAGGCTCGATTATTATATTGATACATTGGGACATTTTTTGCACTAGCAACGGTTGTCATTTTATATCTTTTTGGACCTAAAAATATACTATTAGGCGCATGGAAATGTTGACCAAGATGCAAAATGGGAATAATCACCCCTTTTCCTTTTGCAAGAGCTTTATCGAGAACATCTATATTTTCATATGTATAATGTTCATACATATCTCCCTTTTTTACATCACAAGTTTGAGGAAGTCTAAAGATAACATCCAAAATGAGCATACCCAAATATTTTATATTTGTTAAAGCCATTTTTGCAATCCATTTTTTCGGTTTATCCGGATATAATGCTAGCATACTTTGATTTAATCGTTTTCTTAATTTACTTGAAGATCCTATTAAATTTCCCATTAAATGTCCCCACATATTTAACCCACTAATAGGAAATATTTTTTCCATTCGATATATGCGATTTACGTGAATAAATTTAATAAAATTGAAAAGGCCTTGCAAAGAATCACCCCAACTTTGTTCTGGTTTTTTGTTTTGAACAGTAACGGGATTTTTGTCGCCTTTTTTTGCTTTAATCTTTTTGACTTGCTTATCGTGTCTAAGATGGTCCTTATCGGCAAAAAATACTTTAGCCATATTGTATGATGGTAATGATTTAAAAAAAAATATTTGAATTCTCTTTTTTTTTCTAAGACAAGATAAATGTTATTCTTCTCAATTTTCATTTTTCCTTCTTATGATGTGTTTTCCCTCTATAATCAATCAGTACAAATTTGTCCTTCATAATTATGAGATATGTCCTTTTTTAAGATGATTATCAAGTTTTTTATTCAATTTTAAAGGTGCTCCCGGGAAATAGGTCTTTTAAATAAAGACTCGTTCTACTTGCCAAAAATTATTAGTGTCACTTTTGTTTCTAAAAATGATGAACGCATATCTCGAAATGGAATTTCAATTAAACATCGGTGGTGGTAAAAATATCGAATACTATATTCATTCCCATGAAGCATTTTAATATCTTTCTTTAAATTAAATAATTAAAAAATTTTAACACGGAAAATTATAGACCAAAGCCAGTAAAACGAGTATA
>CAYPTZ010000317.1:0-4897 GCA_964413395.1 uncultured archaeon
AAAAAGCAGATACAAGTCTTAACCTAATGGATGAAATTTATAATTACCTATTCACCTTAGATTATCCAAATGGTCTAATTCCAGGTTTAAGAAAAAAAGTCGATGCAGCCAGAAATATTTTATCGAAAACTGAAGGAGATGTATCAGTTTCTATTAATATTCTTAAATTGAAATCTTCATTAGACAATAAAATTGATGGATAAAATCCATATAGTAAAGGTTTTTTAATAAAAAACTAAAGATTTTAAATTGGCTAACAATATGGAAAATAAAAAAATCTTGATTGCTGGAGGTTTAGGATTTATAGGGTCTCATGCTGCTATCTTTTTTTCAGATTTAGGTTATCAAATTTCAATTATTGATAATCTTTCAAGACCATATCCAAATATCAAAGAAAATATGACTCACTATAATCTCACTTATTTCAAAGATAACTATCCATTTATTACAATTTATCATGAAGATCTACGAAACTTTAAAAATATTCAGGATATTTTCAATAAAACAAAACCTGATATTATAATTTATGCGGCTGGTCAAACATCAGCAATTGATTCTATTGTTAATCCAAAAAATGATTTCGAAAATAATGTAATTGCTTTATATAATACATTGGAATTGACAAGAATATCAAATTTTCCCATAAATTTCATATATTTATCAACAAATAAAGTCTATGGCGACAATATTAATCAATTACCATTAGTTGAAGATAAAATGAGATATTTGGTAAAAAATAAAGATTTTACAGGAATATCAGAAAAATATTCTATTGATCAATCAAAACATACACCATATGGGATATCTAAACTAACTGGAGATCTGTATGTTCAAGAATATGGAAAAACCTATAACATCAACACAGCAATATTGAGGTTATCTTGTATTTATGGAGCAAGACAATTTGGATTTGAAGAACAAGGATGGATCTCCCATATAATTATTAACTCAATTTTAAAAAAACCAATAAGAATATTTGGAAATGGAAAACAAGTAAGAGATATCCTATATATTACAGATTTATTAAAACTTATTAAATGTATAGTAGAATCTATGAATAACAGCCCACATATAAAAAATTTTGTTTTGAATGTAGGAGGAAGTTTAGATAATTCAATATCAATCCTAGAATTATTAAATATTTTAGAAGGTTTACAAAAAACCAACTTAAATACGATTATTTTACCCGAGAGACCTGCAGATCAAAAAGTATATATTACAGACATTAAAAAAGTGAATATATTATTCAATTGGAAACCTCTAATAGATCCTAAAGAAGGAATAAAAAAAGTATATGATTGGACAAAAAAAAAAATATCTCTCTTTAAATAATAATAGACTTTACTAAATAAAATCAAATAAATCCTTTTCTTTTTTCTCGGGAATACTTAAATCTTTCTTGGAATCAAGCACCATTTTTCGAGTTACTTTAGCAATAGAATAGGGATTTAATCCTTGATGGACAATTTGTTCCCAGGTACCTGTGATTCCAAGTTTTGTTACTCCAAGGTGTTTATATAATGGATTGTATCCTGATTCTAATAACCAAGTCCCAAATCGTATTCCTAAGCCTGTTTTATAATTTTGACTTTCAACAAGCAAAACAAACGGTGATTCTCCAAGTTTTGCCATCATAGCTTTATCTGATTTATTAAGAGTTGGTTTATTAATTAAACCCACAAGAATTCCTTCTGCTTTTAATGTTTCCACGACATCCAAACAACGATAAACCATCTCACCATATGTGACTATATATCCATCGGTGCCTTCTCTAATAACTTCATCCACCTTAGGTTTAAATTTGTAACCGCTTTTTATATCGAAGAAATGATTCCCCTGTTCATCCAATATAAAAGGAACAGGAGACCTAGTTGAAAAGATAAATTTTAATCCAGGATCGTTAAAAATATCCTTTACTATTGCACCCATTTGATGCCAATCCGCAGGGAAATATAAACGCGTATTATCATTTTGAGCAATTGCATTATCTGAAAAGAAATTGTTAATTCCAAAGTGGCAATTATTATCTGCCATCCAATCAACACCAGAATGTGAAAAATGTGCAATAACATTTGCATCATTATATCTTGCCATGGTAATTTCGGAGACTAACATCTCTAAGAAAGCAGCAAAGGTAGCAGTAATTCCAACTCTTCCAGGTGCAGAACCAAATCCTGCCGCAACAGTGAAATTATTTCTCTCCATAATTCCACCAGAAATAAAAATTTCAGGAAATTCATTTTTGATATGATTCAATCCGCAAGAGCCCAATAAATCATTATCAATAACTCTGACTTTGTGAATCCGTTCTTTAAGATCCATTTTCCGGAAAATTTCACATAAAACAAGACCAAATTTATCTCGAGGTTTTCTGAATTCTGTAGTAGATCCCAAATAAGTATATATTTCTTTATTAGTTTTTACTTCATGTAACATTTTAATAGCATTGGTATAACCACGAGGTTTCAAATAATCAACAGCTAAATGAACGGGTATTACATCATGACCTTCAGATGTATCTTCCAAGCATTCAATTCCTTGTGCCATTTTACGTTTACATACAACGGCAGCAGGTCCTTTTGCATTAATACAACTTATCATCCTTTTATATAATTCTCGAATGTCTTCAGGATTTTCACATATTTCTGCTTGAATAAGATGGCCCTGCAATGTACGTGCAATATCAAATCCAGTAAAGTAATCAGTTGGATGTCCTGCTATGGTCATATTATTGTCATCGATAAACAATTTAACATTTAATCGGTTGGAAACTGCGAATCGAGCAGCTTCGGCACTGGTTCCTTCTTGTTGAGAGCCATCACTACCCATCATTAATATCTTTTGATTTGGGTTGGCTAAGGCAACACCATTTACAAAAGACCACATATGACCCAATCTTCCTGAGCTGAAATCAATACCAGGAGTACCTCCTTTTTCAGGATGACCAGGCAACCAACCATTTGCTTTTCTATAATTAAATAAATCTTCAAGTGGCATATAACCATTTAAAGCAGAAATTAAATAATGGACTGCAACTCGATGCCCTGCTTCATCAAAGATTATTGGATGGATATTGTTCCGACCCATCTTTAAACTATTTGCAATTATCATTTCAGGAACAATATCATACGCACCACCCGTGTGCCCGCCTAAACCTCGCGCTCCTGCATATGCAGTAAAAAAGACAATCGCATCTCGAGCTAATTGAATATTAATCTGCAATTGAGTTAATTGCTTATCATTTAAATCTGGTTGAGACAAATCTAAAATAACAGGTTTATAATTTTTAAAATCAATTGGAAATTTATCGCTTGAATTCATTTTTTTTACCATTCAGTGTTAAAAAATATCAATATTTTATTAAAAGGCACAAATTCTTTTAATTATTTCAATAGTAAAAATAAAAAATAAAAAATAAAAAAAATCTTTTAAGATTTTATCGAAGATTTTTGTAAATTGAATAATGGTTTAAATTCAGTAAATATATTTTTTTATATTTAATTTTCCTCAGATTTTAATATTTTCACTGATACTCAATATTAACTAACAATTTTTGTGTTTTTTATTATGCGTGTATTAATAACAGGTTGTTTTGATATCATTCATCCAGGACATATCTACTTATTGAAAGAAGCTGCAAAATTAGGTGATGTATATGTTATTGTGGCAAGAGATTCCACCATTAAGAAATATAAGAACGTCCCTCCAATTATTCCAGAAATGCAAAGATTAGAAGTTATTAAGGCAATCAAATATGTGACTTATGCAACTTTGGGGAATGAAAATAATAATTTTATTAAAAAAGCATTAAGCCTTGAACCAGATATCATATTATTAGGGCCAAATCAAAGGATCCACAAAGATTATTTAAAAGAAATATTAGAAAATAATAAAGCAGGCCACATTAAAGTAAGTAGATTAGAATCTCTATCAACAGATTTTTCACTTTCCAGTTCATCATCAATAAAAAAAAAAATTCTTGATTCAAAAAACATATAGTTTTATTAAATTTAAAAGATAAATTTTTAGCAAAGTTCTGTTAATATAAAACACATATTAAACTGAGAAACCTCTTTTTGAGAACTTGGAATGAAACTTTATGAGTAGCAACACAAATATTGAAGTTAAGAAAGATTTTTTACAATATTATAATCGATCCCCCGATGAAATTTTCAAAGAATTTAAAGTGGATCCACATACAGGATTAAATACTAATCAAGTGAAAGAATCATTACTAATAAATGGCCCAAATAAGTTAGAAGAAGTAAAACGATCTTTTTTTAAAGTATTTATTGCACCGATTATCAACTTATTAATTATTCTTTATTTGATTATGGCTTTTATTATGGCATTATTAGGTGAGTCACAGAGAACTACCCCTGTTTTCATTATCTTAGGAATTAATGCCGTTGTAGCAATAATTCAACAATTTAGGGCAGAAAAACAAATGGAAGCTCTAAAAAAACTAAGTGAGGCCACAGCTACTGTTATTCGAGAAGGAGTTGAACTTCAAATCTCAACAACAGAAGTAGTATTGGGAGATATTATTCTTATTCGGCAAGGAGATAAAATTCCTGCTGATTCGCGAATAATTTCAAGCTCTAATTTATCGGTGAATGAAGCCAGTTTAACAGGTGAATCGGAACCAGTTCGAAAAAATTCTAAAGATATTTCAAATTCTGATAATAATTTTCCGATCCAAGAACAAAAAAATATGGTTTTTTTAGGAACTTTTGTGGCAATAGGGCAATGTAAAGCAGTGATTGTTAGAATAGGTGCTAATACGGAAATTGGTAAAATTTCTAAAAAATTAGAAGATTCCAATACAGGAGAGATTCCACTTCGGAAAAAAATGAATAGAGTGGCAATAATTTTAGGGATAGGAGTTGTTACCCTT
>CAYPTZ010000318.1:0-4895 GCA_964413395.1 uncultured archaeon
ACCCCTATGCCTCCTTTTCTTCAGAAAGGATCAAATAAATTTATGATTTCTTAAACAATATTTAGAACAATAATGGGATTTAATTTATTTTAAAATTACCATTATTTTCGATGATATCTCTTCATTTTTTATTTGCGCATTTTTTTTCGCTTGTAAACATTTAGCCTATAAGTATTTTACTACACTATGGAACTAGCTGGGTCTAACACACAGGCCATCAAGAAGATTTTTCAAATAATAAATTTAAGCTTTGATAATTTAGTTCAATTACAATCTTCTTCAGCTTCATTAAACCATCAAAAATGGCTACATCAGTATAGTCAAATTCAAAATAATATCTTAAGGGGTAAATTTCTCTATATATATTTAAAAATTCAAGATGGTGTTATTCTTGCGGGCTATATTGGGAAATCTACCACACAAAATAAAAACCGACTAATTCAACATTTAGAAGGATTAAAGAAATATCAGGTTAAAAAAACATCAGATTATGATTCTTTTTACAAACGATTTTATGAAAAATTTTTTACCGAAAATGTAAAATCAGAAATTTTTTTAGGACTATTCAAGTGGGATGGCAGTAAAACTATTCGTAAATTATTTCCATTTGAATGTGATGTAAACCTTGCTAATGCAGAAGCTTTGATTGTCTCTTATCTTAGTAAGCAATATCCGACCCGAATTGTTAACCATGAATTTATTGGTCGTTCAAAATGGGTGAGTTTGAATATCAAATATAAAAATATCCCAAATGAGATTTATTTAAATATTCTAGCAGATTCTGTTAAAAATCTCTGGAATTCCTGGTGTTATACATGGTTTCTGCAAGATCTATCTACAGTCATAACTGATAAAAATAAATTATCTGAAAATATTAATCCCTTAGATTATAATGAAGCATTTCATATTCCCCTTTTCCAACCCGATTCTGAATATATGAGTGTTATGACAAAAACTAAACCTAATGGTAATAAAATTTTACAAAAACACCCACAAATGATTCAGAATATTATTAATGCTGTTAAAGTGGTGAAAAAATCATTTTCTCATTATTCAATAAATGAACATAATAACAATTTATTTCATGAAGAATCTACTCCATTATTTGCAGATGGATTAATATATATGGTTTATGTTCTTAAAAAGGATTTAACTGGGAATACATCAAATAATCTTACTTCAATAAAATCTTCCATTATTCCTCTCTATATTGGAAAAACCGAAGCAGTGGGAACTAAAGGAAAATTTTCAGGAAATCTAAAAGGCGTATCGAAGGGAAAAAATAGCCAATTTTTTGCTCGGTGGGGATCTGACAGTGCTCGACATATGGGAGGATTAAGTTTCCGATTCTTTAATGTTCCCAATAAATATCCAAGTACGGATTATGAACATTGGATAAAGTTAATGTTTGATTCTGAAAAACGCAGGATAGGAGTTCCATCATTGAAATATCCTGTATATTTTAAAATGATGCCTTGGTTTCCATATAACATTGAATTTGCAGGTCAAATTGGAATTTTTTCTCCTGAAATTGAAACTTATTTAATTGCATTAGGAAGGTTGCTTTTTCCTAATATATTAGTAAATAAACAAGGAAGATAATTACCAAATCTCGATTCAATATGGATACAAATCAAAAGAAATTATATGATTATTAATTGTTATTTTTTAGGCGGTCTTGGGTAGTTTTTGGAAATTTAACATAAAAAAATATTGATTTGGATTGAATTTTTTTCCATATCGCATGATTTCTTCTTGATTTTCAGGATTTTGAGGTATATCTTTTAATTTTAGTGGGACAATTTTAGTACATTTAGCCAAACATACTTCCGTATCAATATAGGGTGGTTTTAAAGTTGTCCGATGTTTAATTTTTACAATATCTCCTTCAAATATTTGAGGTATCCATCCTGTACGGATGGTCCAAAAAGTATTTTCATTCAAATGAGCAATTTTTAAAGGCGTACAAAAATGTAAGGATTTCAATTTGATAATATGAAATGAGATTATTAAATTAAATTTATCTTTTTTTCTGCAATATTTGAACAAGTATTGCACAGATTTAGAATGGAAAATGAAAAAATAAAATAATGAATTTCTTTTTCAGAAGCATTTCTTTTGATATTAGGTAATTGATCTAATAAAAATTCCCGGTATTCTTCATCCATTATTTTTAGTTTATTATCAATTGCATGTAATTCTTGCAAGTTGGTAAATTTGTAACAGTAAAAACATCGAAGATTAGTTTGTTTAGTTACTTCGAGCATAATATGTTATTATATTAAAATATTTAAAATCAGGAAAAAGGCAGTGTACGAATGTTAGTGTTTTATCATTTTTTTATTGGTCGAAATAATCCTTTATCTCTAAATTTATCGAATATATCGTATTATTCGTTAATTTATACTTCTCGCCCATATTTCACGTTTTTCTTTTGCATCTGGGTGAAAACGGTTATATAATGCTCCAAAAAGAATCATCATGGGTAAGATAGATATAACTGAAATACCAAAAATGATACTTAATGGAGATAATATTAAATTTGGATAAAAATCCCCACCTAAACCATGAATCATTAATAATAAACCACAGATAATTAATGAGAAGATATTTCCTAACAGTAGGAACTCAATAAAAACAAATTTTCTATGCTTACTTTGCATATACTTCTTATCAGCTGTGTGTAAATGTATAAAACAATTATGACAAAATTCATAAGTGGCACATCTATGACATATTTTTTTATTACAGCCTCCACATCTTATAGGATATAACCAAGAACGCTTTTTTTTACAGATTTGGCATTTATAAGGTTTTCTTATGCCCATATTTAGATTATTGATGATATAATAATTTAATTTTTATTATTTTTCTTCGAATAAATAGAGAAAAAAATTACCAAAATTCAGAGATAAAGGATCAGTTTGATCAATAAAAATTTTCCAAAACACTAACATTCGTACACCGTCAGGAAATAAATATTGTGAAAAAATTTATTCTATTACCAATTTTATGGAGAGTGGTGGATTGGGATTTACTATAATAAATGGAAGTAGAGTGAATAAAGCAAAGACAAATGAACTACGATAGGTCGATTTCTCATGATCATTTCGATATAAAATACCATCATGTACTAAATTATCCCATGCTTGGCGAATTTTTAAAATGGAAATCATTTTGGTGCTTTTCTCTGTTTGAACGGTTATTCCCTTAGTGGAAATATCAATAATTTCATTAATTTTTTGTGATGAAGATAAGGTTTCAATTTTGTTATTTTTCAATGCATTTTTTTTTAATAATGGCCAAATTCTATCCCAAGAATATTTTTTTAGTTGTTGAATTTTTGTTTGATAATTCAAGATAAAATCTTTATCAAAGTTTTCAAGTGATGATTGTTGAAATGCGTGGAAAACACTTTGCACAACCATCCCTTTCAAGGTCAGCTGATATTCAATATTTGAAAAAGCGTTATTTCCAAATTTTTCTTTTTTAATTATTCCATTTTGATTTAATAATTTTAAGCGTTGATCTAACGTACGAGCCGACATGTTTTCATTAGTTTGTTTCTTAAGGAATGTATACTGTTTCGGAGAATATTGAATTACATGTAATATGTGATTAATTCCCGGTTTATCAAGAATTTCAAGTATATTGGAATTTTTAGACATAAACATATTACTATTGAATTAAAGAATTTAAAACTATATTTATTATTAAAAATCAACAAGTGATTAGGATTTGAATCTTATGATTATAATTTTGCTTGTAATAATTGTAGTGTTGATATTTAATTAATAATTTTTTAAAAAAAGTCTAAACAAATATTTTTTTAGTATAAGATAAAAATATTATTTAATGAATGAAAATAATCAAAACGATATAATAAAGCATTCTTTTAGTACTAAATTCAATCAAATTATCAGAAATATTTTTTATAAAAAGATAGAATTTCAGTTTCTCTCTTAAATCGGATTAGGTTGATTTCATAAAGGATAACTTGATATCATGGATGGAATTGATTATTTATTAAATTCTTTACTTCCCGAAAGAAGAAAATTACAGAAAATCATCATTAAAAAATGGTGGTGGACAAAAAAACTACAGTCTGAATATTTTAATTAGATTATTGTGAAGAATATGAAACAAGAAAAAAAACAAAATCATGCAATTTTCTGGGATTATAGAAAGTTAGACCTTCGAAAGAAAGAATATACCACATTTTTTCAAGCATTGAGAGCTTTCAAAGTTCATAATTTAATTCAATTATCTAAGGTGTTTTATCAAGAAAGTAATCTTTCTTATAATGAGATACCTGTTTTAAATCAAATGAGATCATTTCCATTTATAGAAGCAATTATTTCAGAAAAAAATCTATTGATGATGCCTTGACATATGCCTGTGATGAATTAAGACAAGACAAATATCAAATAACAAATTTCATTGCTATATTAGGTGAAGGACAGTATTCTTCTTTTTTTGAAAAAGTGAATACTAACAAAATAAAAACTTTGGTCATTTATCCGAAACATCATATTACTCCACAAATCCTTGGAGAAAATATTCAAGAGATTAATTTCAGTTATATTTTAGATAATTCTCTATCTTGGTGGAAAAAATTTCTCTCAGATTTAGATTCTCGTAAAATAAATGAAAAATCTGCCACAAATGAAATCGATCAAATAGAATTATCATCAAAATCGATTTCTCGATATTTGTATAATGATGAAAATTATCTTGAAGGACAAATAAAAAATGAAAAAATGAAAAGTAACATAAAAAAAGCAATAACAAAATCAGAGAAAATAATATCTTTTAAATGTCCTAAATGTAAGAAAGTATTTAAAAAATTAAATTCCTTACAACAACATCAAGATGCTTTGGAACATCATTTAACT
>CAYPTZ010000319.1:0-4889 GCA_964413395.1 uncultured archaeon
ATAATTCAATACGTTCATATTTAGAAAATTATGAGTCTGAGCTGTCAAGGGGAATAAGTACTCTATGCATTTTAAAAATAATTCAATTAGCTCATAAAGAAGGTATTTATGGTTATCAAATTTTAAAAGAATTAGAGGAAAAATCAAATTCAATGCTAGTGATAGAAGAAGGTCGCTTGTATCCATTTTTAAAGAAATTAGAAAAATGGGGTCCAGCGGATCAAAAAATTAGTCTTATTGAAGCAAGAAAAGAACTTCAAGGTAGAAAAAGAAAATTTTATCATCTCACTCCAGAAGGTGAGCAAATTATTAACCATTTGGAAGGTTTTTTTTCAAAGATGTTAGAATCAATTGCACCAATGTTAACATTTGATGTTAATTTAAAAATGGATAAATTTCTATATTGTCCAAACTGTTCAAATAAAATTGATTTGCATGAAGATGCAAGCTTTTGTCCGATGTGTGGGTTAGATATTGAAAATCTACGTAATGAACAAATAAAAGGGGGCAAATAAATGACCAATAAAAAAATAAAAGAATTTTTAGACCAAATAAAACAAAAGTTACCTGAATGGATAACGGAAAATAAAGACGAACTAAATGATGTTCTTGATGAAATTGAAAATCATTTATATGATAAAGCATCTGAGATCTCCAAAAATGAAGATCCTGACGATTATGCGATTGAACTAGCCATCCAAAAAATGGGCAGCCCATCAGATATCGCTAAAGAATATAAAAAGCGAGGTACCCCAAAATTTTATATTACAGAGGAATTATCCCCGCTATATTACAAATCTTTAGGATTTAGCGCAGCTATAACTGGAACTCTAATGATGATCTGGCTGATATTAAGCCTGACAGTTATTAATTCAGAGCTATCTGTTTTTAGTATAATTATGAGAAGTATTCGAGATTTTATCATCTATCTCTCATTATCAGTAATAATAGTCACCGCAATATTTGTATATCTCTCAATGCAAGGATTTTTGCCAGAAGATTTTGAAGAATTTATCGAAATGGAAAAAAATAAAAAGAAACAGAAAGGAAAGAGGGCCGAAATACAAATAGCCTTAGCAACTACATTAGATAAAGTTAATAAAAAGAAGGATACATTCTATAAACCAGGTGAATGGGTTCCTTCTGCAATTTTCTTATTCATAATTGGTTCCATAATGGTATTCCAACCATTTAGTGTATTTCAAACATATCTTGGTTATAAATTACAGATTTGGATTCTTCTTAACGGAGTATTAATTTATGTCCAAGCAGCTTTATTTCTAAATCATCTATTTCAACCAAAAGCTTCGATAGGAGCCCATCAATTTATTAAATTAGCATTTGTGATTGTTCAAGTACTTGATCTAATATTATTCGTTCAGTTAATGATTGATCCACTAATTGTTGAAATAATGATAGATGGTGAAGCACAACTCCTTGCAGGAGATATAATTAGCACAAAATTATACTATTGGATCGCAGGATTAATTACATTAGCTAAAGTAATAGATATTGCCACTAAATCATATCAAGTTGTTATCTTCAAAGAAAAATATGTTGTAATAGAAGAGAAGCTCTATTATTAAGCTAATTTTGAATTTTTTTTTTTTAACTATTTTAGATTTATAACATTCATAATTCAAAAGATTAAGCGAAAATTCTAAAATACAGATTAATTTGTAATTCATGAAAAAATGAATAATTTGACACATGATGAAATTCTTTATCAAAATCTATCAGATTTTAAATGTGAAACTGGATGGAATTGCGTCGATTGTAGTGATGAGATATGTGTAAAAGTTGTCTCAATAGCAGATTTTCCTTCTGAATTTGGACATTTTAATATTTTAGGATTTATAAACAATCAGAAAAATGAGGAAGATCATTGTGCCATAATTAAAGGTAATTTAGAGGATGGAGAAAATATTCTGGTTAGAATTCATTCAGAATGTTTAACTGGGGATGCATTAGGTTCTAGAAGATGTGATTGTGGACCCCAATTAAGATTAGCACTGAAAAAAATTGAAGAAGAGGGACAAGGAATTGTTATCTATATGCGCCAAGAAGGAAGAGGAATAGGATTGACAAATAAATTACGCGCCTATGCTTTACAAGATCTAGGTCTTGACACCTATGATGCAAATGTAGAATTAGGATTTAGCCCAGAAGAACGGAATTATAAAATTGCTATTGAAATGTTAAAAGTTCTAGGAGTAAAATCTGTACGTCTCATGACAAATAATCCTGAAAAAATTTCAGCCTTTGAAAAATATGGAATTGAAGTTGTAGAACGAATCCACCATGAAATAGCCCCTCACTCTGATGATAAGAAATATTTAGAGACAAAAAAAGAACGATTTGGACATAATTTAAACCTAAAATAGATTTTTTCATATTATTTAAAAAAAAAAAAAGAAAAGAGAATTACACGGGAATATCTTTTTTATTAAAAATATAATTAGCAGTTATAGTTAAAGTTGTGGAATAAGTTATTAATACACATATATTCAAGAAAATATTAGTTGTGTCATTATTCATTAATAGATCTGCAACATCAATGTAATTAAAAATACTAAAATACCTTATCCAATGAATATCCTCTGGCATCATTTTCCAAAATGTTCCAATAAAGTAAAACAACATGAATATTCCGAATGATACTGCCATGGATTTCTTCGAATCGAATATTGTAGACATCATAAATGCAAGTGATTCATAGGCAATTAAAGTCAAGAACAAAATGAGAAATGCAAGAAACAATGACCATTCACTTAAGTCATTTAAAACTCCTGATCCAGAAATTAAGATTCCTAGGAGAATAAATCCAGCACCTATTATTACGATTATTAATATCATTAAGATTTGCTGAATTTTTTTTCCAATTATATATTGAGTTCTGGTAATTGGTTTACTAAGGATTATATCAATGGTCTTATTTTCAATTTCATCTGGAATATCTCGAGAGGCTCTAAGCATTAAGTATATACCATACCACATCCAACTAAATACAAATACATATATATTTAGAAATCCACCTATTGTTGATAAATCAAATGATCCCCCAACCATATATAGCATAAATTCAGGCATTTGCTCAAAATAAACATCCATGCCCTCATATAACCCAGAATCAAATAAAAGCATAAGAAATAGGAAGAATATTCCAACCACACTTGAAAATATTACAATACCTTTTAGATTTTTCTTAATTTCATATTTAGCGATTTTTATTGGCTTGCTATTTGTAAAATTTCCACTAAAATTTTTACTCATTTTCTATTTCATCCTCCTCATTCTCAGATTTATAAAATGTCATAAAAATTTGTTCAAGACTTGATGCTTTTACGTTAATATCTCTAATTAATACCCCAGCAAATTCTCGATCATTTATCCTGCCTAGTATTTCTCGATATTTTTCAATAGGGACCAGAATTTTTAATTTTAGGTCATATTCATCTTGAAAATTTACATTTGGATAATTCGTTTTTATATATGATATAAAATCATTTAAGGAATCTAAATTTTCAAATTCTAATGAAAATTGTTTCATGTTTTTTGAGTGGAGTTCTTTTATTGTAGTCACCTCAACAATTTTACCATCTTTAATAATAGCAACTCTATCACAAAAATTTTCAACTTCATTTAAAAGATGGCTAGAGATGAATATTGTACATTGAGTTTCAATCTGTAATTCACGTAATACTTTATAAAATTCAGATTGCATTATTGGATCTAAACCAGAGGTTGGCTCATCTAAAATAAGTAAGGGAAATTTATGCATTAATGCAGCAATAATTCCTACCTTCTGTTTGTTTCCTTTTGATAAATCTCCCATTGGACGTTCCATATTTAATTGAAATCTTTTTGCTAAAATTTCAATATAATCCCAATTTGTTTCAGAATTGTATAATGAACTTAAATACCTAAGTAATTCATAAGTATTCATATCTTTATATATCCCTAATTCTCCAGGAAGATAGCCTATTTGATTTCGATATTGAACATCTTTAAGAGGATTAACAATTTTTTCCATAAAAGATATTTCACCATCAGTAATTTGAAGCATACCCAATAATGAACGAATAGTTGTAGTTTTACCAGCACCATTAGGACCAAGGAATCCAAAACGTTCTCCTTTTTCTACAGTAAACGATATTCCATCAACAGCTTTTATAGTATTCTTCAAATAGTATTTTTTTAAATTATTTACACTTATAATGCTCATTTTTTTTCACTAAATATTATTTTAGTCGACTAATTAATTAATGAAAATATTCCTATATAAAACTTTTCAATTATATCAGAAAATTCAGAAATATTGGAAAAATCAAAAAAATCAGAAAATATTAAATATTCATACTTTTTTCTTATTATTGAGAATTAATGATTATTGACAAGGAAAAAAAAGAATTTATTGCACTTATGGAAAATATTCATCAATCTATGGGCTATACTAAAGGAATGTTTGGATTAATAACATCCTTAATGGTGGAAGAAAGACCAACACATCAAGATCGAATTATAGAATTAACAGGATATTCAAGAAGTGTAATATCCAGTCTAATTTCCAAAACTCAAGCCTTATTTCCAATAAAAATAGTCAAAATACAAGGAAAAAGAAAAAAACATTATCAATTAGAAGATGAACCAGAAAATTTCTTGATGGGATTATTTATTCGAATTTTAGATCAATATGAGACAAATTTAGATTTTATTAAAGATATTGTAAGGGATTTAGATCTACTGAATTCTAATAATGCAATTATTTTGAATTTCAAAAATTTTCTTCAAGATTTTTTCTCTGCTTCTAATGTACTTTTAATGATTTTTAATGAAATAACAACAATTATTAAGAAAAATAGTTTTTTAAAAATCGAAAAAATATTTGA
>CAYPTZ010000320.1:0-4871 GCA_964413395.1 uncultured archaeon
TCTCCCGCAACTATTTGGGTGTTAATTTCCCTTATTGCTATTGCCGTTGCTGTCTCTGAAGGCGTCGTCCTTTACAAGAAAAAAACTGGAGTATAGTATTTCTATTCCTTTTTTATATTTTTTTTCCTTAATTGTAAATAATGACTAATTTATCGTATGGCTTAAACAAAATTCAATTTTCTGAAATTATCTGTCGTTCATCAAGAAACCAAACCTAAAGATATATGAATTTTCGATTTAGTGTTATAAGATGAATTAGTTTTATCGATTTTTACACATTTACCGTTCAATCCTACATCTCTGCTTTTTAAGATGTTTTAACCATTTTTCAATAGTTTCAGGGAGAGAATTTAAGTGATTCCATCTCAAATCTAATTCTTTGAGATCTGTAAGGTTTCTTATTGTGTCGGGGAGAGCAGTTACATGATTATAACTCAAGATGAGTTGTTTGAGCAATATTAAGTTCCCGAAACTCTCGGGGAGAGCAGTTAATTGATTAGAAACTAAGCATAATGATTCAAGTGATTTTATATTCCCAATACTGTCAGGAAGAGATGAAAAATTATTTGTTCCCAAATCTAAAGTTGTAAGTGATGTTAAGTTCCCGATACTCTCAGGGAGTGAGAATAATTGATTTTCAAACAAATATAATTCTGTGAGTGCTCTGAGGTTTCCTATTGTGTCAGGGAGAAAAGAGAATTTGTTCCAACTCAAATTCAATTGTTGAAGTGATCCTAAATTGCAGATACACTCTGGGAGAACTATTAATTGATTATGATACAAATTTAGGTATTTAAGTGATTTTAAATTCTCGATACTGTCGGGGAGCGAGGTTAGCTGATTACATATCAAATATAGTTCTGTGAGTGATGTTAAGTTCCCTATGGTCTCGTTGATAGAGGTTAATTCATTATTCCCTAAGTATAATGCTTTGAGTGCACTTAATTTCCCGATATTGTCGGGGAGAGAAGTTAATTGATTAGAATTCAAAAATAATGTTTCAAGTGATTCTAAATTCCCTATCGAGTCAGGAAGAAAAGTCAATTCGTTATCCTCCAAATCAAAATAGGTGAGCGCTCCTAATTTTCCGATACTATCTGGAAGAGAAGATAATTTATTTAAGGCAACATTTAGGGACCGAAGTACTGTTAAGGTACCTATACTCTTTGGGAGCGAAGACAATTTATTCCAATTTATATCTAAGGAATTTAGTGATTTTAAGGACCCTATCATCTCAGGGAGCGAGGATAACACGTTCCCAGATAAATCTAATATTTTGAGTAATTCTAAGTTCCACATGCTGTCAGGGAGAGAGCATAGCTGATTCTGAAACAAATATAGTTCTTGGAGATCTGTGAGGTTTCTAAAACTGTCTGGAAGCGAAGATAACTTATTTTCCGAAAATTGTAGTTCTTTGAGTGTTGTGAGCTTTCCGATGGTGGTGGGGAGAGTAATTAATTTATTTGAGCTAACATCTAGGGAAAGGAGTGATGTTAACCTTCCTATACTCTCGGGGAGCGAAGATAACCGATTATCACGCAAATTTAGTTCTGTGAGTGCTGTGAGCTTTCCAATTATGTCGGGAAGGGAGGATAATTCTTTGTGATAGAGACCCAGTTCCACAACTCGATTTTCTTGCACCACATATCCAAAAGTATTGTATTCCACTTTTTTGACCATAGGAATTGGTAAATATACTTGATTTTCTAATTGGGTGAGTACCTCTGCATCCTGTCGGACCATGGGGATCTGGTGATACATGTTCATATCGCTCATTCTTTTTTTCTCTTTCCTGAATTACTATTATTTATTTATTTATTTGTGGGTCTTTAAAGATTTTTATTGACCTCTTGTCTTTTTTATCTCAGTTTTTACGAAGTGGAAATTATTTATTCGTGTGAAATAGGGAATTAGTCAGAATTTTCGCCACTCTCATTTTTTATAAGACTATTGGATGAAATTTTCGGTTTTAAAAAAAAGCGATCACGATAACTTTGTCACCTCATTTTTTTTTTACATTTAAATATTTATGCACATTTGACATTTTAGTATAATTCCATAAGTGTATGGTTTACTTTTATAAATTTTATCGCTAATTTTGATTCACCACTAAAAGGTGAGGTATGTGAAAATAAAAATATCAGTTTTAGGATTAATTAGTGCTTTTCTTGGTTTAATAGCACTTTTTTCTACATGATTGACAGTTGAAGTTATGGGATTCCCTGCAAATATGAAATTAGGCTCCGCCGATTCAGGTGTATTTTTCTCTCTAATTTTACTACTTTTGGGAATCGTTCTCATATTAGTAGGTTCTAGTGAATTTGAAGAATTAGGTGTAGATAAAACAAAATTGCTAAAAATTGGAGTAATTGTTGGTCTATGTGCTATACTACTATCGATTTTATTATTCTTAGGTGAATATGATTCAGGTGTTATGGATTTATATACATACTTAGGAGCTGATGCTTCATATGGATTGGGTCTCTATATTGCCATATTGTCATTACTTGTAGGAATCGCCGATTTAACTTTGGATTTACTCGGAAAAGACAAACCCTATTTGCCTGCAATCGGTTCCTAAGTGAAATATCTTTTTATATATTTTTTTTTTTCATGAGGTGACAAGGTTATTTCCTTTTTTTTCCTTTCATAAACAATAACCATAATTTAAATTCACAAAAAGAAAAAAAAAGATTGAAGATTAGTTTTATTTCACTAATCGTTTTTTAATTATTAGAATACTTATCCCAAAGATTCCAAGTAACCCCCATAAAGGAAATCCTATGATGCCTTTATCTGATTCAGGTATATTTCGCTCCACTTTTAATGCTGCTAAAAAGCCCTCCGCGGCAGGTTTTGGATCAAAATTCTCATCAAATAAACAGGGCCAATCAGGAGCATGAACCCATAAGGGAATCCACGAATATTTATCTGAAACACCCCACATAGTAATGGTTTGAGTTCTCGGGTATTCATAAAACAATTTTACAACATTATAATATCTTGTTTTTTGCAATTGGGCTAATTCATCTGTAAATTCTGGATTTTGATCTTCACTATTCAGAGTGATATCCAGCTCAGAAACCCTAATGTCTATATCTACTTGGGATATTTTATCAAGAGCTAACTTAATATCATTTTCTGTAGGCCAATCAAGTTTCAAATGTGTTTGAAAGGAAAGACCATGAATAGGAATTCCTTCTTGTAATGATTCGTTAATAAATTTAATCACAGAATCAAGTTTTCTGTTCCAAAAATCAAAATCACCAACAGCACAAAGACAATAATCCCCTAAATACAATTTTGCATCAGGATCTGCCTCATGAGCCCATTCAAAAGCTAAATTTATATATTCTGGACCGATTTTTCTATACCATAATATTTCTCTTAAAGATCCATCAGGATTAAAAGCCTCATTTACGACTTCATATGAATGGACTCTTCCTTTATAACGACTAAGAAATGTTTGAATAAATGTTTTTAGCATATTTTTCCAATCTTCAGTATTCCCTTGAAAAGATTGAAGCCAATGATTTTCGGGTGGTTCCATCACTAATGTGCAACCATAAATAAATGCATCATTTTGCTCTGCAAATTCGACATATTCATCTTCATCGGACCAATCATATTGATTCACACCGGTCCAGATATTTGCTGCCCCAATATTATCACTATAGGTATCAAAATGATATTCAATGAGATTTTTATATTTTTCATTTGAATTTAATACATTTAATTCAACACTACATCCGATAGGAATTTTAGAGACTGATTGAAAACTTTCTCCCAGAGAATCCGTATAATCCGAACCACTCCCCCTCCCATTTTTTATAGGAATAATGGAAGTTATTGACACCAATATTAACATCAATGAAATGACTTTCTTTCCAATTTTTTTTTTCATGATTTCAATGTTGTTTTCTTCTTTATAATGAGACTTGGTTTGTTTTTCGTCAGTAAAAACTATTATCTTTCTAATTGAATCAGTACTTTTCCATTCTGTCGGGCCATAGGAATCTGGCGATACATGTTCATCTCGGTCATTCCTTTTTTCTTTTCCGAAATCACCATCCTATTTTGTCTATTTAAAGAATTACGCGGAATTCGTTCTTTTTTCCTTCCTTTTTTTCGATCGGGAAATCGATTACTATCATTAAATTAAATTTTTCGGGTGTTTTTTGATCCCAAAAATAAAAAATATCTGAAATTTGGTCTTTTGAAATGGACAAACTCTCAATTTTTTTAAAAGTTGGATCTTCTTCAAATGAGATTTTTGCTGCAACTTTAAAATAAGACTCACTCAGATTTTTTAAAAAAGTTCATAATATTTTTGATGAAACTATAGACATCGTTAAAATTCAGATATAAATATATAAGTGCTAATATCTATGAATAATCTCCTTTTTCATTTTAAGAAATAATGCTTTGCTTTTCTTTTTTTTAGTATATGTATTACTTCTGCACTTAATAATTTATTAAGATGATATCTTAGTGTTCCTCTATCAATTTTCATAGCGTTTGAAATTTCAGTTTGATTGAAACCAGGATGTTTTTGAATAAAATTAAGTATTTTCACAGTGGTTTCACTCTTTTGAACTAAAAGATTTACATGTGAAATTGGATTTTTTAAATAATAAGGATAAAAGGTCAGATAATTACCTATTCTTTCTTTTCGAATTATTTGATAATCTTCTAAAACATCTAAATGCCAAATTAAATTTCCTGAGGCAATGTGTATTCGGCGTAAAAGTTCCGTAAAATGAATGCCAGGTTCCTTTAGAATTTCCTCTATTATCATATTTCGATTTTCATTCTTAAGTACATCTTCCATAGTCAGTTTTTGATGAGTAACGATGAATTCTGTTTTTTTA
>CAYPTZ010000321.1:0-782 GCA_964413395.1 uncultured archaeon
AAAAAGTTACTGAAAATATTAAATATTTGAAAACTATCGACGAACAACATATTTGGACCCTCGGAAATAAGAAAGAGCACTTAAAAATATTAATTGCAAATTATAATCCTCTTAAAAATGTGAAACAATTTACAAAACTAATGGATCTTGCATTCCAAGATCAAGCAAAAATTTATATATATTAGGTAATATATATGGAAAATTCACAGATATTGATTGTAGGAAAATATCATGAACATATTTTTACAATCATTGAGCATTATAATCCTAATGAAGTAAATCTGATTTCTAGTTTTTCTTTAGAAATAGAAACCATATCATTGAGGCAAAAAATAATGAAAAAGGATATTAAGTGCGAAATTTATCTAATTGATCCATTTACTGAAAATACAGTAAACCAAATGATTGAAACCATCAATATAATTATAAATAGAATAAGGAAAGAAAATAAATCTACAATTATTTATCTCGGGTTAACAGGACTAATCTTATGGCTATTGGTGCCAGCTTAGCATCCATAAATAATAAAACAATTACCCATTATATTGATAGAAATAGCAATAACATCTTAGAGTTTGATTTATATAAAAATATTCTATTTTAAATTATTATAAATGATTTTTTTCTCTTTCCAAAATTAACTTCTGCGCAAGATGTAATAAGATTGTTAAATTCATGTTTTTAGCAATATAACAAGGTTTTTTATGGTCAAATGCAACTTTACTTTAGGGGCCGATCTTTCATAATATTTAAATATAAAAATATTTCTCCTTAAAGCATCA
>CAYPTZ010000321.1:792-4868 GCA_964413395.1 uncultured archaeon
CCCGCCTGTCTCAAACGTTTTACCGTAGCCCATTGAATATTCCTTTTCTTTAATTAAGTTTATTAATGAAATCGTATAATTTCTTAACCAATTTTCTATCTTTTCTTATTATCGACATAAATCCAAGAACTTCCTAGCTTTTTACCTCAATATATATCAATTGATTCTACTATTCTTCATTACTCAAACAAACTATTGCATAATAAGATGAATCATTACTTGTGAAATAATTCCAGCATTAATTTAATCCAAATAAGATTCTGCCCATAGTTGATTCTCTCATTTCATTTATATTTCTATCTTTAATTATACTTGGATCTCTTGATAAAATTTTAAATTTGACAACAATTGGGAGACCAGACCACTCCATACATACTTATTGATTGATTTTTATTAATTTTGATTAATGGGATAATGTTTTATATTAATCTGAATAAAAATTTTTACTTCAGGTTTTTCTTTAGTCCCTGCTTCATATTCAAATCTCCAAATTGAGATATATTATAACAATACTTTTTTCTCAATAAAATTTTAAATTTAGATTAGATTTTATTGATCCTAACCAATTTTGGATATAATTTTCATCATCTATTTTTGTTAAATCAATCCTTATATAATAAATAGAACCTAAATTTTCATCGGGTGTATCATATAAAATGAATTTTAAATCAGAATTATCATTAGAATTCTTAGGATATATTAATAAAGCATTTCTTTTTTTTTTTGAAAATTTTTTTGATCCTAATTCATCAATTTTAATAAAAGCTCGCAAATATCTTAGCATTTGTCCTGCATCATTTCGAAAATCATATTTCTCTTTATATTTTGCATCTGCAATTAAAAGAATCTCATTATTTTTTTCCAATATAATATCAGGAATTTTTTTTGAATCTCTAATGATTGTAGATTTTATTTTTTTTTTCATTAGGATTTTTCCTTTTTTCACTTCACAATCTAAGAAATTTTTTTCAAAGAGTTTAATTAAAAATTTCTCATAAATATTCCAGGAATTAAATAAAAATGATTGAGATGTAAAAGAACCATTAAAACCACCAATTAGAAATTTTTCAATGAATAACCAACATAGATTATGACAAGAAATATAGTGAATATTTTGTTTATTATATCGAAATTTTATCCGATCTTTTAGATGAAATGCAAAATTATTCACATCAAGCATTTTTCGTAATAATTTATTAATTTTTTTTTTATTTCTTTTTGTCATTAATGGATACAATTTTCTTAAGACATATTTTATTAGTTGATTATCAATATTATTTAAGCTAGGTTCATCTATGGTCATAATTAATTGACCATTAAAAAAATGAGAAGAATTTATTGAATTTGATACTAAGATTTTTCCTCTAATTTGTTGATTTTGAGTTATTATGGTTTGGTAGGATTTTCGAAAATTATAAAAAATTATTTTCTCAGATAAGTTTAGAAATTTTTGAATTAGGTCATTTATAAAATCAAAAAAATCTGGTTTTTTAAAATTATTGATTGTTTCTGGAAAAAATTTAGCTAAATTTGGATCAGATTTTAATAACATTTCAATAAATTTGGTTCCAAGGAATTTTGGTTTGATTCTGATAATTCTTCCATCAGGTAAAGATATTATTCCAATGTAATGCTTAACAATACAATAAAAAGAAATTTTATTTTCAATGCTCTTATTTATTCTTGTAAATTTAATATATTTAGAGAAAGAACGGCTAAACCACAAATATTCATCAATATTCAATTTTAGATGAAATTCTTCAAGTTCTTTCCATTCAATATAATCATTGACTATATGATTTTCAATCATTTTTTAATAACATACCCAATTAGCTTCAATTATTTGAAAAAAAACTGAAATCAAAAAAATCATTCATCATTTTTTTTTTCTTCTAACTTTTTGACATTTCTAGTAAAATTATCAAACATTGATATATATTCTTCAATTTTATTAGAACCAAATTGGTGATATTCTAATAGCATTGGCTGAATTGAATATCTCCATGTTAGTTCTATATTTCTTAAATATTCATGAATGTCTGATATTCCTTCAAATATGAAATAACTATGACCTATGGTTTGATATTCGCCAATATCTTCATCATTATCTATTATGTGTCTATTAAGCGATTCAAAAAAACTGATGATTTGCGTAATAATGTCATTAAATTCATTATTAAAATGATTATTTAACCATTTTAGTAAAAGCTCAGAATCTGGCATTAATTCATAAATAAAAAATCTTCTTCTTAAAGCAGCATCAATATTAGCAATTGATAGATCAATTGTGTTCATTGTTCCAATAATATAGAGATTTTTTGGAATTTGCAGTACTTGATTGGAATATAAGAGTTTAACAGGTTTATTTCTGTATTCCAATGCAAATATCAATTCTCCAAAAATTTTCTCAACATTTCCTCTATTAATTTCATCTATAATCATTATAAAGAGAGATGAGGGATCTTTCTTTAAATCTGCAGCAGCTAAATTACAAAAATTAGTAAATATTTTTGATTTCACAATGAATTTAAATGCATTTCCATTATCTCCTCCAGCTAATTCCTTCCCTTCAACAAAATCTTCATATGAATAATGAGGATGAAATTGAATTAATTCAATATGATCCTTATTTTTCGTTAATTTCAGCGCTAATTGAGTTGCTAAGAAAGTTTTAGAAGTACCTGGTGGTCCCATTAAAATAATTTGTTTTTTATACATCAAACCCCTTGTAATTTCTTCAATATCTATATTTGTATCTTCATATAAAAGTAGAGGATTGTCATCTTGAATTTCTTCTTCCTTTATCTCTTCAGATAAATCTAAAGCAATACCCAGAAGATCAGCATTTAATAATTCTTGATTTAATGAATCAATTTTTTTAAAATATAACTTAAATATCTCCACTATTTTTTCAAGAGTAATCTTATTATATTCAATTTTTTGTGATTCTTTCTCTATTTTTGGATTTTCAACATTTTCACCAATATAGGTGCCAATTATAGCGTAATCAGGCAACAAATGGATATATAATTGATATGCATCTCTAAAAGTATCAACTCCCTTAGGATAAATCATAAGATCTGCTTCATCACGACCAAAATTCTGATTTCCTGCAAAATCTTTGATATGAGCTTGGTAATTTTGTAGATTTAATTGGACTAATACTAAACCTATGATATTATTCAATGCATTATATACTTCTTTTTTAATATATTTATAATAAAATTGAAATAAAATTGAAAAAATACTCCACGATTTAAAATATCTTTTATTTTTTACCATTAATGGCAGATACTCGTATATCTTTGGATAATTAATAAAAAATTCGCTATTTTGATTTTTAAAATTATTGATTAAAATATTAATTTCTGTAGTGGTAATTTTATTTCCCTTTAAAATTTTATCTAAAATAACGAAACGTACGGAATTAACTGCTCGAAGTTCTTTCTTATTATGCCAATAATAACTATCAGCATACTGATTATATAAATCTTGTATTATTTTATTATCTATCAAATTAATATAATCTATGAAATCTTCAATATTATTTTTAAATTCATTTAATTTCTTTGCATGTAATATAAAAATGTCTAAATCTTGTTTAAATTTATTATCTTGGATATCGTTCATTATTCTCATTATTTTGTTTTTATATAATCTAAAATCAACATTCATCAAAAACTTAAATAGATTATGAAAAATAAATATAAAATTACTAATCTAAAGATAAAAATTATCTCTAATTTAACTTAAATTCATTCTCCTAACCATTCGTATCCAACTAGTTTTTCTTCAACACCTTCTTGAAGCATGATTTCATCCCCCAAAAATCTATAACTAATTCGATGTTCACGGATGAATCCTCGTTTTTTAGGATGTCTCATAACATAATCTTTATAAAAATCATTAGTTACAATAAAAGCATCTTTTCGAAGTGCAAATTCTATAATATAATAATCGTCATCCTGTCTTGCGGGAGCCTGATTGATATTGTCATGATGTAATAAAGCATTATAAAGGGATTTTTCTTCTTCTGGAATATGATGACGTATCCCAGCTCCAAAAATAATAAAAAT
>CAYPTZ010000322.1:0-980 GCA_964413395.1 uncultured archaeon
AAAATTTATACAGATCATAAGTTATTACATTGGGCAAGAAGAAAAATAACTCATTTTTTTCAACAAATTGCTGTTATATGTGAATTTGATATTGTATCAAAAGATATAATACATACTTTATGGAAAAAAGAAACAGAATTAAATTTTTCTGGATCTATTACTTCAATGAATTTTGCTAAAAAAGGAACTATATTATGTGTATTTCTTTCAGATTGGAATTTAATACTTTTAGACACTAAAACTTGGGAAATTATTAAGAAACACCCAATAGGGCCTTCAAGTGATGGAAGAGCCTTTACAACATCCGATTTAACAAAATATTTTATTATTACGGATAAAAAAAGAGTAAAACAATTCAAATTAGAGCCTTTAGAAGAAATTCGAGTTTTTAAAGCCCATAATTCTGGAATTAATATGATAAAATTATCTCCAGATGGTAAAACATTAGCAACTTGTGGAAATGATTGTAAACTATCTTTATTTGATATTAACACAGGTGAATTAAAATCATACCTTATTGGACATTCTGATGAAGTTCATTCATTTTCATTTTCTTTAGAAAGTGATTTTATTGTTTCGAGCTCAGAAGATAATTCATTACGATTATGGGATGCAAAAACATTTAAATGCGTCAAAATAATGCATGATATACCTAATTCTTTTGTCATGAGGCGATATGGGGAAAAAATATTTTTGGGAAATGTCGATGGAGGAATTTCCTCTTATAAATTATATTAAATAGTTTTCTTTTTTTATCAATTCTATGAATTAACTCCAATTATTTTCTTACCAAAAAAAATTAAACTTAGAAACCTCAAATTAATTATATGTCTTCGAATGAGAATCGTAAATCTAAATATTTTTTAGAGCAAGAAGCTAAACTCAAACGTGAAGAAGAAAGAAGATTAAAGAGTCTTGCTAAAAGTGATAAAAAACTAGATAAAGTTCAAAGAAAAGAAGATAAACTTCGTGATAAAGAA
>CAYPTZ010000322.1:990-4864 GCA_964413395.1 uncultured archaeon
GATCGTAAAAAGGCTGCATACCATATACTATGAAAAAAAAAGACCAACAAACAAAACCTAAATCAATACTATATGATGAACAAATAACTAAGGTTGAAAAAACACTTCCAGAGGAAAATTCAGAAGTTAAATTAAGAGAAACAAGAGACTTATTTACCAAACAAGAATTAAAAACATATAGAAGTAATGCTGAAAAAGAACGAATCCAAAGGCAGAAAGAAGAAGGCAGACGTGAGAGGGAAAGAATAAAAAAAGAAAAAGAAAAGCAAAAACTAGAAAAACGAATATTGCATGAAAAAACACGATTAAAAAAAGCAAAAAACAAGATTGAACAAGAAAATACTACTCGAGATGATAATTATTCTAAATTTAAAGATTTACCACCAAAAAACAAAAAAAAAAAAAAAGCCTCTTCTTTCCAAACATCTACAAAAAATTCTGATAATCAAGTAAAACAACATAAAAATAAACTAAAAGAAAAACAACCTAAAATTAAGCAACCTAAAGAAAAACAACCTAAAAGTAAACAATCGAAAGTTAAGCGCTCAAAAAAAAAAAATGATAAGAATTCAAACATAAGTTCCAAAACTCAGTTAAAAAAAAATATTAAAGAAAATCTCACTTTTGAAATAAGTATTGATAAAAATCCTACTAATTTTACTGAATTGCAAAAATCGACTTTTATAATTACAAATAATTCCCATATCACATTTCCTGATAAATTTTTATATAAAATTTACTATGTTCCATGTAAAAAAAAACAATATCTATTAGATATGGGTATAAAGAATTTTTCAAAAATTGTAAAATTACCGATAAGCTTCAAATTTTCTTCAATTATTCCACCTTCTCCTTCGTTTTTCTATAGAATTGAGTTATTTTCAAAAAGAAATTTATGTGGGAATTTTAATAGTGAAAAAATAATTGTTACTGATGAAAATTCAGAAAAATTAATCAAATTTATCGATGTAAACACTTCATCTAATATTTTAATTCCGAATAATCCAATAGTTGTATGGCTGAAATATTACAGTGCACCTATTCCTTCTACCAAAAAAATCGATCTAAAAATTGAACTATTAAATGGAAATTTAATTCTGAAAGAAAAAAAATATTCAATTAATATAACTCCAAACTTAAATGCTAAATTAGCTTTAAAATACCCAATTTCCTTCCCAATACCCGATTTTTCATCAGATATTAAATTTTTAGAACTTAATATTTCTGTTAAAAATAAAGAAGGCGGGAACACTTTATGGTCAAAGAAAGTATCAATTAATACTAATCCTGAATTGATTGGGTTTTATATTGATAGAATTTCCTACAGAAGTGATATTAAAATTGGTGAAGTTGAATATATGGTGGGTGATATAAGAAATAATACTCCCAATTCTGTAAAAGGAATATCAAGTTTTTATTTATATACCTCTGAATCCGAAAAGATTCCATGTTTTAAAAGAAAATTCCATATTCATCCTAATAGTTATGAAAAATTATCAGAAGATATAACTATGTTTGAAAATTTGGCAGGGAAGCAAATGTGGGTTATTTGTGAAGTGAAAGTTAATACTAAATATGGAAATTATTTTTTAGAGGGAATATCAGAACAAATCAAACCTAAATTTTCAGAAGATCCTCATTTTACTATAAAAGCTCGTGGTGTAGTCAGAACCAAATTTCCTTCTATGAAAGATATAATCCCAATTGGCATAGATACACGAATCCGTACCCGAGATAAATTGAAAAATGTAGTTTGCCAGATATATGAAAATTATGAAAATGTAAAGAATAAAAAAATTCATACCTTTAAAATTAAAACTTTAGATCAATTTAGTAGTAATTTCCATTGGAAAGTCCCAAATAAATGTGGTAAATATATCATTGATGCACGTATTTTTGTTGATAAAGTAGAAGTTTTGGAAAAAAATATTAGTAAATCTATATTAGAATATGAAATTTTCCCAAAATGAATTAAATAGAAAACTGTATATTTAATAAAAAATTCATTTTATTAGAATGAACCCTTTGAGTTATCATTATTTAATTGAATTATATCAATGTGATTCAAAATTATTGAAAGACTCAAAATTTTTAAAAAATTTGATGAAAAACGTAATTGAAGTTAGTGGTGCTACTGAAGTTGGGAACATTTTTTATGAATTTTCACCTCATGGAGTAAGTGGTGTGGTGCTAATCTCTGAATCTCATATTTCGATCCATACTTGGCCTGAACATAATTATGCTGCAGTAGATTTTTTTACGTGCAATAAATCTGTTAAAATTGAACTTGCGTATCAAGAACTAATTAAAGAATTAAAAGTCCAAAAACCTTCAATTAAAAAAATTGAAAGAGGATTGGACATCTTATAATAAGAAATTTAAATATAGCATATTTTTGTTAAAATTTATATCTTCACCATTTTAGACACTAAGATATTCTAACTTTTAAAGAAAATATTTTGCAATAATATAGTATTTTTTTATTTAAATCAATAATTTTTTATATGAATAAATTTTTTATTATATAAGAAAAATAAAAACTAAAAACAAATTTAAACCATCTATTCTTTGGTTTTTTATTTTTAGGAGATTTAATTATGGCAGTTGTATATATGAAAAAACTTGAAAATGAACCCACTACGTATGATTTAAAATTCACAAAACTAACAAACGGGGTCAATATTAAAATTCAAAATTGGATATTAAAACACATCAAACCAAAACAAAAAATATTGGAAATTGGGCCAGGCCCAGGAAAATTGTCCAAATTAATGTCTCAAAAAGGAACGCAAGTAGTTGCTGTTGATAATAATCCTAATATGGTTCAAACAGCCAATAAAATTAAAGAGCAAAATTCAAGCTTAAATTTGACTTTTATTCATGGTAATGCCCTAGAACTTGAGAAAATATTTGTAGAAAGCGATCAAAGTGCAGAAAAATTTGATATTATTGTGAGTACATTTATGTTGTCTGAATTAAGACCATATGAACATCAAATTTTTTTAAGATCTTGTTGGAAATTGCTTAAATCCGGTGGATCTTTATTATTGGCAGGAGAATTTATCCCTAAGGGACTAAATATCATTACGTTTAAAATTAAAAGGTGGTGGTATAAATTAAAGATGCATAGAATGAATCTTATCACATATCCTCTAAAATGGTTCACTGAATATTTTAATCCTATTGGTTTTCGATTTATAGATGAGAAAAAATGGAAAGGTGGTTCAATAAAAGCACTTCATTATGTAAAGAAAGATAGTGAACAGCAAAAAGAACCAGGATTTTATTATCCTCCACATCGCTCCTTTACAGGTATTCATGCAATTTTGCGAGTATTATTATCTTTTATTACGGATAAACCTGATATTGTAGCAATTCAACCTGGAATCTACAAGTCTGGGATTCCTAATGCAGAATCACCTATTCTTGTTTCTGCAAATTATGATCTTACTTATATTAAATTAATGAAAAGAATTCAAGGGATTGATGCATGGGTAATATTAGTTGATTCACGTGGAATAAACGTATGGTGTGCTGCTCGTGGTGATGATTTTGGCAATAACCAACTCATAGAAGCAGTCAAAGCTACAGAGATAAAAGATTTAAGTTCGAAAAAAACCTTAATTTTACCACAATTATCTGCAGGAGGTGTTTCCATTCCAAATCTTCCGAAAAAATCTCCTGAGTTTCCATTCAATGTCAAATTTGGTCCAGTATGGGCAAAAGATATACCAGAATATTTGAAAGATCCTCATAAAAAAAAAACTAACGAATCAATGAAAAGAGCTAAATTTACTTTAAGACATCGATTTCCAGTTGGAGTAAGCCATTCAATATTTTTATTAAAAAAAATATTTTTACTCCCTTTAATTAT
>CAYPTZ010000323.1:0-4849 GCA_964413395.1 uncultured archaeon
AGGCCTACCTTGGGCATCGACAATCGTATTTCCATTAACAGAAAGCCAATCATCAGTTTTATTAATAGCGCTATTATTGAGTAATGAAGTATTTTCCTGATTTAATGTACCATTTAAATTACTATTTGAAGAAATAATTAATGATAACGAGAAAATAAGCACCCCAATTGAAGCGTATACTAATTTTTTATTTTTATTTTTCATTTTAATTTAACTCCTTGTTAAAAAAAAAATTATAGAAAAAATACACATTAATGACTATGATTATAGTCACTTATACAATTAAAATAGACTAAATTACTCATATATGGAAAAAATAGATATAAAAAATGACTAGGAGCAAAATTTCATATTGTCAAAAAAAAATATAAATTTCTTTTTAAAAGTTGATTCTGTTCAATTATGGTGTATGTTAAAAGAAGTTGACTTATTAGCTTGGGTAAAGATAAAATTGTATTTTGAAAAATTAGAAAAAAAAAAAAAAAGGTAAAAAACTTATTGTAGTTCACTATCTGGTGGTAAGACAGGAATTACTCCTACATAAAATTGTGCTATTAAAAGAGCATCTATAATATCGATTTCTCCATCTAAATTGACATCCGCAAGAGTTTCATCAATACTGACTACTTCTCCTACATAAAATTGGGCCACAAGTAAAGCATCCACAATATCAACTTTTTCATCATTATTAACATCGCCTAAATCAAAGGCCGGGCCAACAATTATGGAATTAGAAATACCATTTGGAGTTCCAATAACAGCAGTAGTTTCATCAACTAATTCATTAACTTGAATATCAATGGCACTATTACCTTCAGTAAGAGCTTTCCAAGAGATTACAATTAAATCTAATGCAGTATTTGGTTCTAGACCAGCAGCATCAAAACCAGCAACTGTGATTGTTCCAAGAGTCCGATCAATGTTTACAGCAGCCATAAATCCACCGGAACTAGCAACCACAGAAGTTGCATTAATGATTGCTGGATCATAGCTAATTACAAGACCATAACCAGCAAGTCTTTGAATACCAGTATCAACAAAAATAGTTGCATCAAAAGTATCACCAACTTTCACACCAGTTATATCTTCTATTGAAACATCCCCTCCTTCAGTAAGTAATAATGAAACCACTACATCGACTGAATCAGATGTAGAAAGGCCTTCTTCATCTGTGGCAGTTATTGTATAAGTATGGGCCCCTACAGCTAATTCATCAACTGATTCAGTGATAACAGCACCATTTGCCCAAGTAACAGGAGCAGAAGTGCCACTAGGACCAGTTATTGTATAGGTCGCAGGATTACTATCAGTTAATGTCCAACTAATGGAATTGCCTGTAGCACCCAATAAATATTCAATATCAGCAGGAGAAGTTACAGAAGGTGCAACATTCGTAGCTTCAGAGACAATAACATTAACACTGTCAGTAGAAGAAAGACCTTCAGCATCTGTTGCAGTAATTGTATAGATGTGAGTCCCTATTGCTAATCCACTCACAGATTCAGTGATAATTTCCCCATTCACCCAAGAAATAGGTGATGATGTTCCACTTGGACCATCTATTGTATAAGTGGCAGGATTACTATCAGCTAAAGTCCAACTTATTTCATGATTTGAAATATCTCCTTCTTGATAAGCAATATCTACGGGAGAGGATATAGTAGGTGCAATATTTACTGAACCAAAAGTTACAAGAACATTAACACCATTCGAAGACGATAATCCTTCTGAATCTGTAGCAGTGATTGTATAGACATAGCTTCCTTCATATAATCCATCGATTGATTCAGTAATAATGTCACCATTTGTCCAAGGAGCAGGTGTAGAAGTTCCAGCAGGTCCAGTTATTGTATAAGTCGCAGGATTGTTATCAGTTAATGTCCAACTTATTTCATTTCCCGTAGTTCCTTCAGAATAAGTAATATCAGCAGGTGATGAAATGGAAGGAGGAGCATTCTCATTTATTAGGGGTTCATTACCCCATAATAATTCTCCAGCTCTATAAAGTGGCATGTTATAATTTTTAGTTAACTCCGATGTTATGGTTGAGAACGAAAAATCATTCGATGAATCCCAAATTTCTTCATAACCAGCTCCAGGAGGACATTGGAAAATCAAAGCAAACTGAAATTCATGGGAACTTAATAGCGGATAGCCATAAAAATCAATTTCAACATAATAAATATGATTATCTTCATCAAAAGGAAGAACTCCTGTGACATGCCCCGCTTCATATGGATTATAATATACGGCAAGTTCTATAGTTGAGACATCATAACCACCATCATAAATTTCTGATAGATCCATGAAATATCTAAAAGATAACTCCGTTTCTACATGAGGAGGAGTAGAGGCCTTGTTATTAACAAATAAAGAAATTTGAGTTCTTTGTTGATTATCTGATTCAACTTTAGCTTCGACATAATATGGTTCTACATCCACATCAGGAGCAGGACCTGGACCAGGCATTTGATCAGGAGTCCCATAGAATTTTAACATACCCGCTAATGCTCCAGTAGCACCAGCATTATAATCGATAGATACTTCGTTGGCAATATAATCCCAACAAACATCATGATGCTCATCAGTGGTATTTGGACCGCCAACTAAAGCACCATATAAAACATGCTTATGATTTTCAGGATCGAGCATAGAACGAGTTTCTGAACCATGTGCAGCACGATGATGAGGGTGCTCAGCAGTTTTATCACCAATACCTACAAAATAGCTTGTTTCAGCAGGATTTGATCCCATAGCATAATGCATTTGACTGGCAGCAAAATCACGATAGGCATCATTACCAAAATTATCATGATGTGCAAGTATCATTAAAGCTTCGGCAGTAGAATATCTTAGCACACCCCAACCATTTAAATGTTTCATTCCACCAGGAGTAGTTTCTAATGCATCACTCATCCAGTAATCAATGTTGGCATTAGCTTGTTCAATATAGGCAGGGTGCCGAGTTTCATTTGCAGCAACAATAAATACACCACCCCAGACAGCATCCCAACAATGAGTCCAATAATTTACCCAATTGATCCCATTTTCAATATTGCTATCTTCATCTAAGCCTCCCGTATTTGCATAAGTATATGAGGCAAGTTGGTCAAGATAAATAGCATTTCCTGTTGCTTTATAAAGCCATATCGCAGCCCATGCAAGATCATCATAAAATGAAGCAGAGGGGTAAAACCCATACCCATCACCTAAACCAAGATAGGTAGTTCCCATTGCATATAGCTGAAGTGCATGTTCCAAACAAGTATTGGCATAATCAACATCAATAGACCGGTAATTTAAATACATAATGGCTAATGCAGCAGCAGTAGCCCCACAAACATCGGAAGCAGGAGTAGTAGGAGTTGCAAAACTAGTATCTCTTGGACATTCTTCATCTGATTGTAATTCAGGAGGTGCCCATACATTATGATCAGCCCCTGAACCAACATGATATAAAAATACCTCAGGAACAGGATGACATCGGATAAAATAATCCGTGACATATTTTAAAGTTTCTAACATGTAAACATTTTGACCAGTTTGCTCATATTGATCGCGGAATTGATAAAATCCCCAACCAAGAGTAGAAGCCATATATGCATTGGTCATTCCAAATTTAATATGATCCCCAGCATCATGATATCCACCAGTAGCATCAATATGAAGTTCAGTACCATCAGGCATAGTATAAATTGCAGAATCGTTCACATGACAATCTCCACGCCAATTAAACCGGTTAATTCCTGTCTGATTAGGCCCACATTTATTGGCTTCATAGAACATAATAGAGCCAGCCAAATAATCCGCATAATTATAAAGCGGTCCACCATCAACATCTGTTAATGGAATATTTTCCCAAGTAGCACTATTCTTGACATTTGATACATTTTGATTTGTATCTGCTTCAAGTATTATTGAATTTTGGGAAATCGGCAAAACTAAAAATACTAAAAAGCTTGTGAAAAGAATTTTTTTTAGTGTTTGTTTATTAATTTTGTTTAATAATCGCATTTTTTATACCTCCAGAATCTTGTAAAACTGGAATATTTAATTTAGAATTAAACAACATTGCGGAAATCTAATTATTTAAAGATTTTAATTTCTACAATCAAAATAAGGAAATTAATTTTGAATCTTTCAGTAAATATTAGATAAAATTATGCAGAGTTTTATTCCTAAATTTTTCATTTTAATGTCCTGATAAATGTTTTTTTTTTTGATAAAATTAAATAATTCAAATTTATCAGGTTGTTTATATTTGAGAAAAATTATATAAAAAATAACTAGGAGTAAAAATTCATGGATTTCTTCAATTCTAATTGATTATTTTCAAAGAAACCATAGAAGGATAGGAATAATATTTCATTTTTTTTGTAAACTTATGTTTCAGTGCATGAATTTAAATTTAAAAATAAATTTATCTGAAAAAATGGTATAAAAAAAAGATCTTATTAAGTAGGCCCGGGGGGAGTTGAACCCTCGGAAACTGGGTGTTTGCAAAAATGATTTTATAATTTCTTCTGAGATATTCAGAATTTTCGCAACCCAGCGCCATATCCAGGCTAGACGACGGGCCTATAATTTTATTTTCAGCTTAAACCTGAAAATAAAAAATACTTTATCAGAAAAAAAATTTTTCATTCAACTACTTTTTTGAGAGATGTTCTTTTATGTATGAGATACCTATTGTATTACATATTGTCTCAGAATCCTTTTATAATCTCATCAGACCCAGTACAAAATTCATCATCAAATTCTTGCGTAATCTGCCACAAACCAATAGAATTAACCAATTTTGGAATGGGCAAAATTATATTAGAACAAAACTATGTTGGATGCCCCAATG
>CAYPTZ010000324.1:0-4799 GCA_964413395.1 uncultured archaeon
AATAGACCTTTATATAAAAATGCCAAAATATTACTAAAAAAGTTTTTAGAATAAATGAAGATAATTATAAATTAAATGTTTAGGAGCAAATTTACACCAATTTATTAAAAATTAACAAAATTTCATTATATCCAGCTGTTTAATGCAGCTTCCATAGATTCTATTGCCTTTAATTCATCTATTTTCGCTTTCTTTAATAATGAAATCCCTTTCCCAATAGTGTTTTCATTTAAAATGTTTTGATTTTGTTCAAAGTAAGGAAAAAGTTCTGAAAATTCTTCCAAATAGTTTTTTACTTTTCGATATTGTTTACTTGCTTGAATAAGATTACTTCTTACATTTTTTTTTTGCGAATTATTTGATAGCCGATCCAAGTATTCAGAGCAAACATTTTTTGCATCAAGATAAAATTTAGCAAGAAAGGAATTCCCAAAGATATTAAAATTATTAGTTTGAAAATTTTTAAGAGTATTACACCATTCAGTATAGGCTTCTGGTCCTGCAACAAAATTAACTCGTGCAACATCTATCCCTTTTGCAAAATTGATTGCACGATCTAAAGATTTTTTATCAATATCCTCACTTTCAATTTCATTTGAATATTTTTTGAAATAAAAATAATGGAAGGAATCTAAAGGTTCAAGTTCATCACTTTTTATCAGAGTATCCTCTTTCCCAAATAAACGAAAATAAGTACTTACCAAATAATTTTCTTTTTGAAAACCTCGAATAATTCCATAAGCAGGTACTCTCAATCCCCACATCACAACAGGAATATCTTTTTTATCAATTAAATTCTTAACTTCATTGAAAATTATTTGTGTGGTTTGTAAATCTTCTTCTACTAAATTTCTAGTTCTTGGAGTATTCATAGGTTTTCTAACATTAATGACATTCCATCCAAAAGTTTCAATTCCCTCTTGAATTATATCCCATGCCTTATTAGATAATAAACTTTCAGCAAGAAATGAATTCACACCCTTTTGTATGTTTGTTATGAAGCTATACCCAGATCTCCCTCCAATATGGAAATAATTATATTGTAATCCTAATGAAATCAAAATGCCAGAGACTGAGGAGATATAAGAATTCCAACCACCTTGATATATAGGATTAGAACTTGCACATTTTTCTGTAGAACTCAAATCATTTGAGGGCATTCGATTCCATTCAAATTGCTCATTAATATATTCTTGTTCTAATTGAGATTTATTTTGGGATTTTTTATAAGTAAATGTAATATTTTTTAGAAAATCAATCCCATCAGAAGATATTTTATATAATCCTCGTTGTGTTCTAATTATCAAACCAGATGAAATCAAACTGGACATATGATGAGTTAAACTAGTTTTTTTTAATTTTGTAATTTCTAAAAAAAAAGAAAATGATTTTGTATCTAAAAGTAGCTCAGCCAGTATTCTCAATCGCACAGAATTACCTGCAGATTTTAGTAATTCGGAAATATTTGTTATAGAATCTATTAATAAATTGTAAATTTGTTTATCATCAATCAACTCATCCATATCAAGCTCATATTCCAATTTATTTTTAATCTTATGATACTTATTCAAATGTAAAAAATTTTGATTAAATTCACTTTATTCGATTTAACAATTATTATTTAGTAAACAATTCCTAATTAATATTACCTATTTTTTTTGTATTTATGTCCTATTTTATTAGCTCAATAATATATGATTGTTTTGATAATTTACTTTAAATATTCCTTAAAGTTAGTTAATATTAAATCCATGTATATTTGTAAAAAGAAAGATGTTGTAACCATTGCACAAATGGAATTAATAGATTTTTTCAGTGACTCTAGAAAAATATATTTCAACATGGAAAATGAACGTGAGTCCAAAAGAGCAGAAAGAATACTAAAGCCAAAAGGATTAATCAAAAGAAGACGAATAAATAAATCTAAAAAGAAAGCATATAAACAAACTAATATGATGGATCTTTATTCAGTTTCAAATACAGCTAAAAAATCTAAAAAAATTAAATTGATAAAGAAATCTCCACAAAAATCAATAATACATAAAAAATTAAAACATCATACCAATTTGAATACAGAAATAACAAAAGAATCAAAAGTTGATTTAGAAGCAAATATAAAGCAAACATTAGAACCAATTATTGAATCAAAAAAAAAAAATATTAATAATGATTACAAAAAACAAATAAACACAAAAAAACCAGAAAAAGTTAATAGAATTTCAGAAGATCTTGTGAAAAAAATTGGAAAAGGAGGTAATTTGGAAATAATTTGTCCAATTTGTGAAGATAGTATTTTTTTTAGCTATGATGATGTGGATTCTAAAAAATTACATAATACACGCATCTGTTCGTGTGATGCAATATTAAGAATTTCTACAGTCTATTTTAATAAAAACATTTTTAATAATATAGGAATATCCAATATTGCTAAAGATCAAATAGAAACCTATGAAAATAATATTAGAGATGAATATAACAATAAAATCTTCACCTATGCAATCAAAGATTTAATTTCAACCTAAAATTTCTTTAAAAATAAAGACTATAAAAAAAACATTAATATTTTTTTAAATTATTCCTATTTTTTAACAATTAAGATACTAAATAATGAGAATATATATATATTACAGGAGATCTTATACAAAACATGCATCTTCCTTCTGATATTGTTCATAAATTAAAACAAGAAAATAATTTGAAAGAAGAATATTTCCTTGGTCCTCATGCATTTTATAGTAAGAATGCCCACAGAATAATTCAAGAAAAAGAAGGATATCGCCCCCCTTTTACCCATGATGCAGATAGAATTATTCACAGTCTCTCATTTGCACGATATTTTGATAAAACTCAGGTCTTTTTTTGGATCCAAAGTGATATTCATCAAAAAAGAATGTTACATGTTCAGCTAGTATCAAAAATCGCCCGTGAATTAGCGGAAGTGTTTAAATTAAATGTTCATCTTGTAGAAGCTATTGCTTTAGGTCATGATATAGGCCATGTACCTTTTGGTCATGATGGAGAAACTATTCTATCTGATTTGTGTGAAAATCATGGGATTGGAAAATATTTTCATAATTATGGGAGTGTTTGGTTTTTACAAAATATTGAACTTCAAAATTTAACTTTGCCAGTTCTTGACGGAATTTTATGCCATAATGGGGAAATTCATCACGGAATATTAGCACCCCAAGATTTGGAACTGACATGGGATCAATTTACTAAAGATACTACAAAATTACTGAATGGAAAAAATAAAGATCCCCTACCTAAAACCTTAGAAGGATGTTTAGTTAGAGTTGTGGATACAATAAGTTATATTTCTCGAGATGTTTTAGATGCAGAACACTTAAAATTATTAAGTTTTAAAGATATTCCTCAACATGTTAGAAATCAGTTGGGAAACTCTAATAGAGAAATTATCAATACCCTGATAAATGATCTGATCAAAAATTCCTACAATCAACCATATATTTCATATTCTAATGATACTTATCAAGCCTTAGAAGATTTATATAAATTTAATTTAGAGAAAATTTATCTTCATCCAGATAAAATGACTCCGTTACCTACAATAAAAAAAGCATTTAAATTAATTTGGGATTATTATTATGATGATTTAATCCAGAATAAAAAAGATTCAAAGATTTATCAAGATCATCTCTATTTAAATTTAAATCAAATTAAAATTCGATACCCTAAAATAAATTCCTTGGAAAATTATCCTTATTACAAAGAATCTCCTGAAATTATCGTCCGCGATTTTATTGCAGGAATGACGGATCAATATTTTTGGAATTTAGCCAAAGATATTGATCCCACATTAGATTTTGAAAGAATTATAATTTATTAATTGCTTAATTTGAATATTGATTTTTAAAGATTATTTTTAATAAGTTAAATGAATAGGAATTTTCATTTATCTTTATAATTTTTAAGATATTCTTCATATCATAAAATATGGAGAATCTAAGGCTTCCTAAAATTGGTCTTGGGACATATAGATTAAAATCTAAACTCTGCAAAGATGTTGTATTGCAAGCTATTAATATAGGATATCGGTTAATAGATACTGCCCAATATTATTTGAATGAAGAAGAAATAGGAGCAGCAGTTAGTGAAAACACAATCAATAGAGAGAAATTAATAATAGCAACTAAAGTATGGCATACTAGTTTATCTTTTTCAAAAGTCCTTGAGAGTACTGAATTAAGTCTTCAAAAATTACAGAGTGAATATATTGATATCTTGTATGTGCATTGGCCATATGAAACCTATGATCCTCAAGAAACATTCCATGCATTTAACCAATTATATGAACAAGGTAAGATTAAAAATATTGCAGTTTCAAATTTTAATGAAGAACAAATATATGTTGCAAAAAAGTACAGCAAAACCCCAATCATAATAAATCAAGTAGAACATCACCCACTTCTAAAACAGCTATCGTTAAGAGCGTATTTAAAAGAAAATAATATTCAATTAATTGCATATTTTCATTTAGCTCAAGGTTATGTATTAAAAGTTAAAGAATTGATTGAAATTGCTAAAAAATATGAAGTTACTCCAATTGAGCTGTCATTGGCATGGATAATATATCATGGGGCAATTCCAATTCCAAAAGCTTCATCCTACGAACATTTGAAGAAAAATTTCGATGCAAAAGATTTAATCTTGAAATCTGGTGATATAAAATCTATTGATTCTTTGCAAACAGAACAAAAAGAAATAAACTATAAGGGAAAATAAAGCATTTTTTTTATTATACATTTTTATTATTTTCTTTTACGACAGTCTGCGCT
>CAYPTZ010000325.1:0-4791 GCA_964413395.1 uncultured archaeon
ATATATTCTGTGGAATGAAATTCAATGAATGGATTTTCATTCACAAAGTCATATAATCTTTTTGATCCCATAATAAAGGAAGTCATTACATGAGGATACTGATTTTTTGAGCAATTAACTATTTTTTGTTCAATTAAATCAATAACAGAATCTGATAAAACTTCTGAATAAATAGCTAAATTTTTTTTATCTTTTAAATTATTTAATACTGCATTTGGAATAGCTCCAATTCCAAATTGTAAAGTTGACCCATTTTCGATGATTTTAGCAATATATTTTCCAATTTTATCTGAAATTTCATCAATAGGTGGATAATTAAATTCAATTAATGGAGATTCATGAAAAATGAAGTGATTTATTTTATCCATCGGTATAAATGAATCTCCCATAGTACGTGGCATGTTAGGGTTAATTTGTGCAATGATTATTTGTGCAATATCAGTAACAGTTCGATTAATATCTACACTTACTCCTAAAGAGCAATATCCAAATCTGTCGGGAGGACTTACTTGAATTAGTGCAACATCGATATGAATTCTTCTCATTTTAAAGAGTTTAGGTATATCTGAAAGTGAGATTGGAATATAATCCGCCTTTCCTTGATTGACTGCATCTCGAATATTTGGACCAATAAATAATGCATGGTGTCTAAACAAACTGGGATCATTATCGTCAAAATATTTATTGTCAGAAAGAGTTAAAAAATGAAATAACTCACAATCAGCATATCTCCATTTTTTTTTTACTAATTCTTGAGTCAAAATTAATGGTTCAGAGCAGGCTGATCCTATGAAAATGCGGGACCCTGGTTTAATGATATTTTTAAGATGATTTATTTGGATTTCTTTTTGTCTAAATTTATTGTACCAATCCTGTGTTTTATATAAATTTTTTTCCATCAATTATTATGTAGACAAATTAGAATATATTACTTTAATCAATAAACAAAATTATCATCCAAAATGTCAAAAAGTGATAAAAAAAAAAGAAATCTTGTTAAAATTTACAGATAATTCTTCTAATTTCGTCTATGATTTCTCAATGTCCTAAAATTTTTATCTATTTAAATGCTTATGACTCATGATCATTTTTTAGAATAATGAAGATCAAAAACTAGTGAAAAATTATGCCTACAAAAAATTTTAATCCAGATGGTATTGATTATAAATTATTTACCCCTGGGCCTATTGAAGTACCAGATTGGGTATTGAAGGAGATGGGAAAAGCTAATGATACCCATCGCTCAAAAGCATATAGGGATATGCATCAAAGCATTCGTGAGAATATGCAAAAATTACTTTCTACAAAGAATGATATTTTAATTTGGTGTAATTCAGGTTCAGGTGTTATGGAAGCTTGCATCCGAAATCTATTAAAAGATGATGAATGGGGTGTATGTTTCACTTGTGGTGCTTTTGGTGATAGATGGAGTCAAATTGCTACATCTAATTGTAAACAACTCGATAATGTCAAAGTAGAGTGGGGTAAAGGAATATCTCCAGAATTAGTAAAAAAAACGTTAGAAACTTCTGATAAAAAATATTCTGTTGTATTTTTTACTTTAAATGAAACTAGCACAGGTATACTAAATCCTTTAGATAAAATTGGTCCTATTGTAAAGAAATATGGGGCTTTATTATGTGTCGATTGTGTATCTGGAATGGCTGGAACATTATTGAAAGTTGATGAATGGAGTATTGATGTTGCTTTAGCATCTACTCAGAAATGCTTTTCTGTTCCTCCTGGATTAGCAGTTTCTTCAGTATCAGATAGGGCTTTTGAGAAAGCCAAAACAGTAAAAAATCGAGGCTTTTATTTTGATATGCTTAAATTGAAAAAGAAAGGAGAAGGAAATGAACATCCCATTACTCCCCCTATTCCTCATATACGTGCCTTGAAAGCCGTTTTAGAAAAAATAATAGATTATGGTATTGAGAATTATGCAAATTTTCATTCAGAGAAAACTCAAATGGTTAGAGATTGGGCATTATCTCAAGGTTTTAGATTATTTAGTGAAGATGGTTATCATTCACAAACAGTTGTAACTGTGTTAAACAATGAAGATGGTCCATTATCTGGTGATCCTGAAAAATGTGCAAAATTTGTAGAAGCGATGTTTCAAAAGGGGTGCAAAATTGTTAATGGATATGGTTCATTAAAGGGAAAATCTTTTAGAATTGCGCCAATGGGATGGATTACTAAGGAAGATACTATTCAAATGCTTGAAGTAGCGACTAAATCTGTCGAGGAAGCAAAAATATAATTTGGTGAAAAAAATGAGTAAACAATTTAAATGTCTAGTTGCAGATAGTTGCTCTGCTGAAGGTTTAAAGATTTTTGACAATTATGACAGTATTTCATATGATGTAAAAACCAAACATACCAAAGAAGAATTATTAGCCATGGTTTCAGAATATGATGCAATGATTGTTCGCAGTGCAACAAAGGTTGATGCTGATGTATTTAAAGCCGCAACAAATCTTAAAGTAGTTGCAAGAGCCGGTGCGGGTTATGATAATATTGATGTCAATGTTGCAAATGAAAAAGGTGTTGCCGTTTTAATAACTCCAGCAGGAAATACTAATGCAGTAGTTGAATTATCTATCGGAATGATGCTTGCTTGGGCCCGAAATATTCCAAAAGCAGATAAATCCATGAAGGAAGGAAAATGGATCAAAAAACAATTAAAAGGAACTGAATTAAAAGATAAAACATTGGGTGTTTTGGGAATTGGAAGGATTGGGACTGGTGTTGCCAAAATATGTCAAGTTATGGGGATGGAGACAATTGCTTACGATAAATTTGTATCTCAAGAATTTGCAAATCAGATTGGAGTCAAGTTATATGGAGATTTGAATGAATTTTTAGCAAAAGTTGATTATTTATCTCTTCATGTTCCAGAAAATGATTCAACCCGAGGAATGATTGGAAAAGAACAATTTGAAATTATGAAGGATACTGCTGTAATTGTTAACTGTGCAAGAGGTGGAGTTATCAATGAAAAAGAATTATATTCCGCATTAGTTGATAATAAAATTGCAGGTGCTTGTATTGATGTATATTCAAAAGAACCAGCATCAAAAGAAGATTTTCCATATGTCGAGTTGGAAAATGTAGTTGTCAGTCCTCACCTAGGAGCAAGTAGTGCAGAAGCGCAAGTTAACGTTGCAAAATTAGCTGCTGAACAAATTGCTCAATTGCTTTTAAATGGTAAATATATTGATTGTGTTAATCAAAAGGTACTAAAAAAATAATTTTTTGTTTTTTGTTTTTTTTATTGTTACAATTCTTTTTTTTCATTGATAAACAATATAAGATTGAATTGGAGAAATAATATTATTTTCATATAATACTAAATAAGATAGGTGATCCTATTTCATCAGTTGAAATTGTTCAAATATACCTGTTAATTCCAAGATTAATTGAGCTATGTTGTTTTATGTTCACACTTGTTGCACTCTATACAAAATATGTCGATATTCCATGGAATAAAAGACCTCTATTATATAAATTGTTATTATGTGGAATTGCAGGGTGGATTATTTTTATTTTATTAGATTCCTTTATTTTTATTTTTGCTCCAATTTCTTTTGAACCTGTAATTGGCCCTGTTAAATATTTAGGGTATAATTCCAATTATCCATCTTTATTAATATCAAATATTCTACGAGATATTTCAGTAATTGGTTTACTCACTGTACTATGGTCGAATTTAGTTGTGACTTATAATATTATGTATGGAAATGAAAAAACTTGGAAAAAGATCCTCCATAATAAAATCCTAATTTTATTTATTGTTTGTTTTTCAATAATTATGATTATCGGAGAAACGATTAGCGTTAAAATTCAAGATAATATTTTTATTGTTGATGCAGAATTTTCTAAGTTAAGTGGAATATGTATTGTTATTTTTTTAATAATCTATATATTTGTATCCATTCTATTTGTTTTTTCTTTTAGACATGGTTCAAAGAATTTTTTTTTTGGAACATATCGGAGACAAATAAAATTTTTAGAATTGGGGACAATTTTTATTGTAATTGGATTTCTTATAAGAGTGATAACAGGTTTTTTTTTAACAATTTTTATTAAAGAATACCCAAATGATCTATTAATTTTTTTATCTCATTTTATTGGCCATTTGTTTTGGATATTTTCTCCTATCTTTACATATTTTGGAATAAAAGTTCCCTTTGAGGAAATTAATCTTGAAAATGAAAATATCTATCTAATAGGTAATAAAAGTTTACGGAAATTCATTGAACAATCTTTTTTAGGCTTCCTAATTTTTAAAAATAATAAACTAATATATTGTAGTGAGCGAATCTGCCATATTTTTAAAGTTCCAATTCATGTAATAAAGAATTGGGATAAAAAAGATTATATCAGTATGATTCATCCAAGTGATCAACATAGAGTAAGTAGAAATTGTGAAGAAAAAAAAGAGAATGAACAAAATTTTAAAAAATTTGATGAAATCAAGAATAACCAAAAGCCAAGTTTCACTGAAACTAAAGTCTTTAGAATTATCACCAAGGATGATAATATTAAATGGATAAGACAAGCAAGCCAAATTGTAATTATAGGTGAAAATTGTATAAATTATGATATTTTAATAGATATTTCAGAACAAAAGAATCTCGCTCAAAAATATCAAGAAAGTGAAGAAAAATTCCAAAATATATGTCAGGCTGCGAAAGATTTAATACTTTTTTTTGATTCAGATGGTATTATCACTACGCATGATATTATTGTGGACAATCTTGGACATTAATATTGACATGTCCACCG
>CAYPTZ010000326.1:0-4790 GCA_964413395.1 uncultured archaeon
AAGAACATTGAAATAAAAATAGAAAGGTAAAATGAAAAAATATCACGAAAAATTTTCAACTTTTTTTTAATTATCCAAAAAATGAATTCTATCTTAAATGATGAAATTCTTAGAATCATAGTAAGTATGAGAAGAATCTTTGAAAAATGATATTATTTTAATTGTTTATTTGATATTTTTAAAAAAAAAACAGTAAAACAAGTGTAAATTGAAAATATGGATAATTTTGTTTATATAGAATGTAAAACGTGTAAAAAATGCTGCTGTTCTGGAGTATCAGATGGTGTTTTTTCATATTCAATGATTAAAGCGATTATAAATAAAGAAATCCCTATAAAAATAATAAATGAACTAGTAATATATCAAGTCCCAATAGAAAAAATGGATTTTTATGCGAAAAAATGGTGGCATTACCCAAAATCAAATATTCTATATAATTTAACTCTTAAAGAAACAAATTATTTTCACTTTCTAGCAGTTCCCAATTCAAAAAACGATTGCATTTTTTATTCAAAAAATGGGTGTAAATATACAGTGGCTAAAGATTTAGATTGTACATTATTTCCATATCATTATTATAAAGGAGAATTTTATATGGAGCAAAGGTGTCCTATAACAAAAACATTAACATCAGATGCTTATAATGAAATCAAACTTAAAATCTGGGATCTAACAGAAAAATATGCCCAATTTTGTCTAATTCATCAGAAAAGTTATTTTAAAAACTTAAAAATTATTCAGAAACAATATAATTTTCCTATAATAATGTGTAAATAATATTTCAATTTTCATTAATTTCTTTAAATTTAATTAATCGTGTAATTAAATCATTATAAGGAGTTGAAATCCCCAATTTACTACCATGTTTAGAAATTGCCCCGTTCAATGAATCAATTTCAGTTTTTCGCCCTTGTGAGAGATCTTGATTCATAGAAGAATGATGATCATATGTAGCAGGGATTTGTGTGGAGAGTAGATATTGAAAATATTCTTGATAATTCGTATAATTTACAATAATTCCTTTCCTGCTTAAGACTATGAATATTTCTTTTAATATTTCTTCCATTATGCTTTTAGCATATTGAGATTCACCCAATTTTCCATAATTCACATTTAATATGGCACCTAATGGATTTAAAGCGGAATTATATAGCACTTTACCCCAAATGCTTGAAATAATATCTTTTTGAGATACAATTTCGGTAGGAATTCCAGATTTATTAAGTTGTAAATTGATGTATTTTATTAAATCTTTATTGACTTCATCAAATGGGGCACCAAGTAAAACTTTATTCGCATAGACTGTTACTACAGCATGACCAGGAGCAGCAATTTCAACTCCAAAGATAACTCTTCCTCCAACAGTTCGGTTTTTTCCAATATATTTTGATATTGTTTCAATATTGTTTAATCCATTTTGAATTGAAATCATAATGCCATCTGCATTCAATAAAGATGATGCTTGTTGAGCAGCTAAATCAGTATGAATACTTTTGACACATAAAAGAATGATGTCAAATTTTTTTTCTACTGCTTGATAATCAGTATATCCTTGAATTGGAGATATATAATGTTCACCCCATATCCCACTGATTTTTATTCCTTCTTTTAAAATAGTTCTAAAATGATCACTTCTTCCAATAAAAGTAACATCACATTGATTTTTTTGAAGAAATCCACCAAAAATAGTTCCTAAAGCGCCAGTTCCATAAATTAAAATTTTTGGAATTGTATTCATATAGTGAATTATTGTCGATTAATCTATAAAAATATTTTTTACTTGAAGAGAGTGTAAAAATTAATAGAAAATGGATAAATTGAAATGAAATAATTATTGTTTCTTTTGAGCAAAAATATACCGTAAATTATGAATATGATCTCCGAGTTTCCCATGATTTTCTTTCTCATCAACTATTCCAATTCGATGAATAATAAATCCCTCAAAAATTCTCAATAATTCATCTTCAGAAAAATAATGGACAGATCGACCAGGTTTGCTCTCATATGTGTTGGGTTCAATTTCCTTTCCTTTTCCATAGGATTCTTCAGTATCTGAAAATACAGTAAAAAATAGAAATCCATTAGGATTAACGATATTTTCACACAATTTAACTAACAAATCTCGATCTTGTTTTTTAAATAAATGCAAGACATTAAAACAATATAAGGCATCAAATCTTTCATTGATAAGCGCCATATCAAAAACTGTTCCAGATTGAATATCAGATTTTGGATCAAAGATCTTGGCAATATTATAGGCAATATCTGAAATTTCTATTCCTGCAACATGAAAATTATAAGAAGAAAATAATCGAGAATTACGCCCATAACCTGCACCTGGGACAAATATAGATTTTACCCCATTTTTTTGGAATAATTCTAAAGCATGATAGGCAGTACTACTAGGATATTCCCCCCAGATTTCTCCCCCTTCTGCAAATCGACAATCCCAATATTCTTTCATTCTTAATAATAATAAGAATGTATTCCTAAAAAAATCTAATAAAATTTAACAATAATTTTTCAGATCAAAATAAGAAAAAGGATGTTATCCACAAAATATGATAATATCAATGATCTTCATTAGGAAAAATTCTAAATTCCTATATAACACACACACTTTTTTTTTTCCGAAGGAACCTCACACACTCCTTCTTACTTCTTCTAACAACTTTTAACACTGAAAAAAATCTGAGGGGTAAAATTTTAAATATATATTATTATTCAGTTTTTTCAGAATGATTAAAAAATAATCCAATTCCCACTAACGAAAAAATATCTCGTACATTAACACCGCTTTTTGCAGAAGTTTCCATAAAAGTACATTTTAATTCTTTCGCTATACTTAAACCTTCTTCTTTGGATACTTGCCGATTCTCTTCCAAATCTAACTTATTACCAATGATTACAATTGGAATTTCAGGTATTACTTCTCGAATATCATCATACCAAAATTTAACTCTTTCATCAAAAGTTTCACGACGAGTGATGTCATATATAATAAAAGCAGCGTTAGCAGCAGTGTAATAATATTTCCTTACTCTTTGAAAAAATTTTTGACCAGCTAAATCCCAAATCATAAAATTTATTTGACGATCTTCAAATCCCTGCATATTATACTTTTGAGTTGTAATTGAAATACCTAAAGTTGGTTTATATTCTGAATTAAATTTATTTGTAACAAATTGGTTTATTGTACTTGTTTTTCCTACAGAGGGTTCACCAATCACACAAAGTTTGAATATAATTTCCATTTGTTTGAAAGCAATATTTTGATTAGATATATCAAGATTTGAAATTTTAGAAGATTTTATTCCCATTTCTTCTCCAATATGAAGATCAGGAATGTCAACGGATATATCATCAAATCTTTCGTCAATAATTTGAGATATTTTTTCAGCAATAAGAAATACATAGGGCATTATAAAGTTCAAAATAGCATCAAATTTGAATACCGACAATAAAATGGCTTTTGGACCTGCTTCTGTAAATATAAGTCGATGATCTTCTGTTTCAACAGTCCCAGTTCCAAATGAACCAGGAAATTCAGAAGTAATTCTTTTTAATGTAGGTTCAACACTCCCTGCGATAGCACCATATATCTCAGAATTATCATCAGACCTTTTATCTAATGAAATACCTCTGGTTATGATCAATCCATCTCTATCAAAAACATATATTGCTTCTATGGATTTTCCAGATAAATTAAGATAATTATCTACCAATTGTTGTAAATTATTTCTGATTTGAGACATTTTCACTAATTTCCTACTAAATTTAGATAAAATAATCCTTTTGCTGTATTTAAAAAAATCGTTCTATATTTAAATATGTAACTGAAATTAACCTAAAAATCTGATTCATTTAGAAGAAAAAATAAGATATGAAAATCAAATGAACAATAATTTTAAGAGTTTCTATCTAAATAAAATTTCAATAATAATATTTTCTAGTAGAATGATTTTTATCTTTTTTTTTTTTGTCAATGAATTTTATTATAAAACCAATAAGAAAACCACAAAATAATCCAAATATATGTGCCCAATTTTCGGGACTTGAGCCAATTGCAAATCCAATATAAATAATACCATAAATATAGACAAATTTATCTTCTTTTGGTATTTTTAAAAATACACAGGCCATAATCCCAAAAATCGCTCCTGATGCACCCATACCAGTAGTTCCAGGAGAATTTAATAAATATGAAAAAATACTTCCAACAATTCCAGATGTAATATATATTGTTAAAAATTGAGATCTTGAATAAAATTTCTCTATCACTGAACCAAATACGAGTAAACCAAGTATATTACTAAAAAGATGGGTAAAATTCAAGTGAACAAGAATAGATGTAAAAAGACTCCATAATTTCTCACCATTCATAATCTTATAATTCTCTTGAGCTAGAATCACAGGATCCTCTAAAATGATATTAAAAATGAAAAATATGAAAACGTTAATTCCAATTAGTGTTAAAGTTAAATGAGATTGCTTTATATCTTCTAATGTTAATTCAAATGAAATTTTTCTCACTCATAAAAATTTTTTTTTACTATATAGATATGATTAACTAACTAGTTTTATAAGAATATATCCAATTACAATTATTAGTCCTAGCATCAACCACGATTTAACAATTCCAGCATTTCTTTCAGCTAAAAAACAATTTGCACAGAAAAATCTTCGCCTAATAGTGTGACAATGATTTGAACAGATTGGTTTTTTGCATTTATGACATAATAAAGTCGTTTCTTTATTACATTTCTGACATTTAGATGATTACATTTGTA
>CAYPTZ010000327.1:0-4788 GCA_964413395.1 uncultured archaeon
TTAATAATTCAGAATGCGGAATAATCATAGATTCTTATGAATCTAATGTCAATATTTATCAGAATTCAATTTATCTTAACGGATTTTCTGGAATAAATATCCTTTACGGTGAAAATATCAGTATTTCGAATAATATTATTGAAAATAACTGTTTTATTTCATCAGAAAATCATGCAGGAATTAAATTATGGTTTCCAGAATATATATATATAAATTCAAACATTATTTCGGCTAATAATGAAACGGGATTAGATATTGGTGATGAAATTATGTTTCCTGAGATTAATTATTTTAATATTTCCCAAAATAAGATTTCTACTCATAATCAAGGTATTATTGTAAGAAATATATATAATTCATTAATATACAATAATAATATAACTGATAATCAAATTGGAATCATATGCAAGCAACTTTATTCAACTTTCTTTATTGATAGAAATATGAATATATCCTACAATATTATTTCAAATAATTCCGATTATGGAATTTTCATAGAATTATATTATAATATAACAATATCTTGGAATAATATAACCTATAATGGAATTGGAATAGAAATCAATGAAGAATCATTTAATAATACAATACATCATAATATTTTTATAGAAAATCAAATAAATGCATTTGATGAGGGCTATTCAAATTATTGGTATCATAGAACAGAGAAAATTGGAAATTATTGGGATGATTACTTAGGTTATGATTTAAACCTAGATTATATCGGAGATCAACCTTATAAAATAAATGGAAAAGCAAATAGTTTGGATGAATATCCTATTTATAATCTAAGTTTTTTTTCTGATTCAAATAAATTACCTAAACCTCCTTCATCAAATCATAGTAACTGGTTGTCTGACAACTTATTCTTATTATCTGTAATCATTTCAAGTGTGATTATTCTTGCCTATTCTATAGTCCAATATACAAAGAGAAAAATGATTCCAACACATGAACCTACATTATTAAATTATTCACCACGTCTGATCGAAAATGAAGATCTTATTAAAAAACCAACAGAATTAACTTCTGTTTTTTCAGAGAAGGAGAAGGCGAAATATTATTCTGAATTGGTAAAAAGTACTCCTATTTTGAAGAATTATGTTGAATCTAATCAATTAATTGATAAATTTCCTCAGCTCAAAGATCATATTACTACAAAATTCAAACCTCATATTTATAAAATGGTAAATCAACTCGATCTTCCTATTGCAGAAAAAAATCAATTATAAAGAGAATTAATTGTATATAATCCAAAAGATCGTAAAAAATTACTAAAAAAACTATTAAAATAATAATAGAATTTTTAATCCATTTAATATTTTTTTCATTTTTCCTCAAGAGTGTTTTATATTACTTGATTGTTTGTCGGTCTATATACAAGATGGATTTGATAAAAATCATGAAAAAAGAAAAGCTTACCTATATATTATTTTTTTTATTTATTATGCAAATAATGAATCCAAATATAAATGGATATGAAAATCAAAATTCTATTCAAAGGAACAATATTCAATCAGAAAATACAATTCCTGATGAAAAAGAATGGACTTTAATGATTTATATGAATGGAGATAGTAGTTCAGAATCAGATGCAATAGAAGATTTTTTAGAACTCTCTAATTGTGGATCAGATGAAAATATAAATATAATTATTCAGTTTGATAGAATTTCTAGTTATTCATCTAATTGGGATTGGGAATCCACTAAAAGATTTTATGTAACAAAGGGAATGACTCCCGAAGCACATAATTCTATTGAAGATTTAGGAGAATTAGATATGGGTGATCCCAATACTTTAGAAGATTTTATTCGATGGGGTGTTCATGTCTATCCGGCTCAGAAATATGGATTAATCCTTTGGGATCATGTTAGCTCAAATTGGGAACAAATTTCTGTTGATGAAACGAACAATAATTTTTTATCAATTTTCGATTTAGAAATTGCTCTTGAAAATGTAGGTCAAAAGCTGGAATTCATAGGATTCGATTCGGATTATTCTGCATTCGCTGAAATTGATTATCATATAAAAGATTGGGCAAATTTTCGACTTGGTTCAGAAAATCAAGGTTATAATTGGCCTTATGAACATATTATTTCTGAAATGCAAAAAAATTCCACAATGGATACAACCTTGTTAATGGAGTCTATTATTAATCTCTATTTTAGTGATTCAATAAGCTATAATCATGAAAAAATGTCCATATCAATTGTTCAATTAGATCAATATGAACAATTGGTTGAAACCGTTAATATATTTGCAAATTACTTAATTTTATATTATGATTTATATAAAGAAGAAATTTATTCTTCAAGATTAGAATGTTATGAAAATTATCAGAGAAAATTTATTGATCTATATCAATTTGCAGAAAAAATTTATCAAAATATTCATGAATTAGTAATTCAAAACAGTGCCAAAGATCTTATCAATAATATTGCCTCTATAATTATAATAGAAAAGCATGAAAATGAGATATATAATCAAAATGGGATAAATATTTATTTTAGTTTTAGCTATGATTCCTATTATAATGAGCTCAGTTTTTCAACACTAAATACTTGGAATGAATTTATTCAAATTTTTTGTGGTGAAGATATTTTTGAAGATAACTATGAAGGTAATAATGATGATTATAGATATCCCTATGATCTCAGAAATCATGAAAATATATCTTTTAGCGATTATCTTGGATTAGGTTATCAGTTAGATGCCGATTGGTATATGATTAAGGTTGCTGAAGGTGAAAATTTATTAAAGGTAAATCTTACCTATTGGAACCCTACAGATGAGATTATTTTCAGATTACAAGATAGGGATCTTAATATAATTAAAGATTTTACAATAAATCAAAATCTCAACTTTTCGATATTACTCCCTTCTTCAAATTTTTACTATATTAAAATTGATGGAAATGATCAAGGTAATCCCTATGACTTATGGTGGGATGATACAAATGTCATTCCAAATGATGACAATTATGAATACAATGATGATTCTACCACTGCTTATGATCTTACAATACATAAAAATAAATGGATTTCTCAAGATTTAGGTGCAGGAATCCAATTTGATGAAGATTGGTATAAATTTACAATCAAACCATACGATGCACCTTGTCATGTTACATTAGAATCAATATATGCACAGAATTCTGGGAATTTTTATATGAATCTATTGAATGAATCTTTGGATCCCTTAATAGAAACCAGAAGACTCTATCCTACTGATGGTGACTATATTGAATTTACAATCACTGAACCTGGTATTTTATATATCCTAATATCTGGAGAAAATATGAATCAGATATATGATTTAAAATGGGATTATGAAGAAGATGATATGTTTGAATATAATAATGATTTCAATTCTGCATTTAACTTAACTAATTATCCAAATATGAAACTTTCAGAAATTGAAACTGATAATTATGAAACAAATACTCAATTTCAATGGGATGCAGATTGGTTCCAAATTGAAGTACCTTTAGGTTTAAATCGTTTAATTATTAATGCATGGCCCAGATCATATCATAAATATCAATCTTGTACTTTAAAAATTTATAATCAAACATTAGACTTAATTACATATGACGGATTTTCCACACTTTATGATGGTACTCCAAGTGGAATATGTTTTATTGATATAGATGTTGAAGAATATTGCTTGGAATCTCGCATAATTTATTTTGAATTAACTGGAAAAAATGAAGGATTAAGATATGATTTAAAATGGAATTGTTTTAACACATCAGATGATCATTATGAAGGAATTCTTAATAATAATGAGTATACACAGGCATATGATCTAAATCCAAATGAAAAAAAATGGCTTTCAGAATCTGACGGTTATGCATCTCAATGGGATGCCGATTGGTACCAATTTTCTCTACCTTTAGAAGAAGAACGATTGTCTATTCACTTTGAAAAACCCTTTCACTGCTATGATTATGGAGTAAATTGGTATCTAAATTTAACAATTTATAATAGCAGTTTAGATATCGTTGAAACATTTCCTACTATCTACTCTAATGAAGAATTTAATGAACTCCTTTCTGAAGGAATTTATTATCTCGAAGTAACTGGAGATAATATAGGTGTTCCATATAATATTTGGGTAGAAGCCATCCCAAATTCCGATGATAGTTATGAAGGATTTCTAAATAATAATAATATAACTAATGCATATAATTTAACTTTAAATAAGGGTAATTGGTTGAGTGATATTGATGGTTATGCAATTATTAAAGATATTGAATATTATTCAGTAGAAATCAAACCTGGGGAAGAGTTATTTAAATTGAATATATCTCTTTTCTCCATAAAAAGCCATATTTTCTTTTTAATAAGTGACAACAAAGGAATATTTCCAAGTTCAACATCAACCTATTGTGGTTATGGTGAAAATCATTTTGAATATATTCTTGAAGAAGGAACTTACTATATACGACTGAAAGTACTTGATTATGAAGAAGATCAATGTGAATATGATCTATGGTGGGATGCAGAATTTCCTATTTGTGATGATGAATACGAAGATAATGATGAATTTACAACAGCATATGGAAAATATCAAGATGGTATCACCAGATTTTATCATAATTCATATGGGGTTCAAGCTGATGATGATTGGTACATTATTTCTGCTAGAAAAAATTATGATCTTCAAATTGATCTTATTTTCAATCATTCTCAAGGAAATATCGATATGATTCTCTATAATTCTCTCTATGAAGAAATTGCCCATAGTAATTCACTAGATGATAATGAGACAATGGTGATACCAAA
>CAYPTZ010000328.1:0-4774 GCA_964413395.1 uncultured archaeon
TTTGTTATTAATTATTGAGTTAGTAAAAGCTGTTTCAATACTTTTTGCAAATGGAACGATAGCAGATTGATAAATAGGATCCTTGAAATATATCGCAAATTCATCTTCTCCTTCTACCAAATTAAAATTTTGTAAAGCAAGATTAACTTTTTGTTTCATATAGTCTTGATAACCATCAAAGAAAAATTTATTATAATCTATATCGATTGGAATAATCGGAAGATTGGATAATGGGAATACTATTGATTCATCGCAGTAACAAGTTGATCCAGATACGGACAGAGAAAAAGCCCCTGCCCCTATAACTGTGGCTCGAATTTTATTCTTGGGTTCAATAACAGGTATTTGCAATTCTTTCAGGCGTTTTCGAATTTCAAGAGCGAGATATTGACCAATATCATTGTAAGGATTCAAATTTACTGGATGATTTTCCTCATCTTGATTGTTATTATTTTTGTAGATTAATTCTGCAACTCCACCTGAAAATGATAATTTGTCAACTGTTTCCATTAATTCGATATCATCAGTCATCATAAGCATTTTTGCAATTGGATTTACAGCTGGGCCTTGCATAACTTCAAGTAATGCATTTACGTAGGCTATTACAATTTTATGAACATCTTCTTCTATTATATAATCTCCAATGTTATAGTTAAGTCCCAGTTCGTTCATAATCCGTTTAGTTGGTTCATCAATTCGCCATATTTTGAAATCATTAGTTATCCCTAATAATCTCCCACCAACATTGATGCAAGATGTGCTAAGAATGATACCATTTGATGCAATGGCAATATTACTAGTGCCACCTCCAATATCTACATTCATTATTGTTTGTTTTATTCGCTTGGATTCATCAACCATCCCACTTCCCATAATTCCAAGCATTGATTCAAAATTTGGACCCGCTGAAGCACTTACAAATTTTCCTGATTCTGAAGATAATCTTTTCACAATTTCAGCTGCATTATCTTTTTTGGCGGTTTCTCCAGTAACAATCACCGCGCCTGTATCGACCATTTTTGAAGTTATTTTTGCCTTTTTATATTCTTTCTTGAAAAAATCAACAATTTTTTCGATATCTATAGTATTAGAATCAAGTAGTGGGGTAAATATAATTTCACCTTCATAGATTATTTCACGTTTTACTAGTTGAAATCGATTTGTTTTATTTGTAAAGCTGAATTCTCTTTTAAGTGTAAGTCGTGAAAATATTAAATGAGAAGTGGAACTTCCGACATCTATTCCCACACTTAATACTTGAAGTGAATTTATATCTTGGTTTGTATTGATATTGTGATCTTTATCCTTATTTGATCGATAATGTTGATTTAAACTAAATTTCTGTGAAGCTACTATATTTTCTTTATGACCATTATGTATTATTTTTAGGATCATTTCTTTATCATGATGTTTTGGGAGAATAATTTTTTCATCTGAATCTTCAATTTCTTTTTTTTTCTCAACTGGAATATCAAAATTTTGGTTACATATTGTACAAAAATATTTCAATTCCATAGTGGACTTTTTTTTGGCGGTCTTTTTGCTCTTTTGGCTTTGGGCTTTATTCAAAGTATTATCAAATTTCTTTTCAATGAGAGTGCATAAATCATCAAATTCTTTTCCTGTCTCTATTACAGTTGCCAATGCAGGTTTAAATTGTGAAATAATTCTATAATAACGTAAAAGGTTACTATTATCATCTGTTTCATACTTTTTAATATGAAAATCATATTGAAATGTAAAAGATTTCATAAGTTCAGATATCTTACTAGGATATTTTTCTTCTAATACTTTTTTAACAATTGAAATTATTTGCAATTTAGTTGATTCAAGAGACGATTTTAAATTTGACAATTTCTCCTTTTTTTCCCTGTTATTCATTTTTTTCAGTTCTCAACTGATTTTGTTGTGTTCCTTTAATTTTTTTCAATGATTACTTTTTAAATTCATTATTGAAAATAAAAATGTATCTCAAATATTTTTTCTTAAAGATTTTGTTCAATTTTATGTTGATTATTACAGGCTAAAAGTCTATTTCAGAGTTATTATTTTAAAAATAATCATTATGAGATAAAATTTACAGTGATGGGTGTTATTATAAATCCAATAATTGAAAAATAAAAAATACATCCGAAAGAAGAAAAAAAACTTATCGCTAAATACAATTACTCCTTATATACTAATCTTCAATTTTTTCAATTTTAAAATAGACAGGTCTGGTAGCATCAGTACATAAAGAAACTAAAACATTTTTATTTTCTGACCACATTCCAAAATGACCATTAGCTCCAAATCCAACTAAAACTTTATAAATATCATCCCATGCCCAAGGACAAAAATTACTTGGAAGTCCAGCCCAAGGATCTACAATAAATTCTTGTCCTACTGTAAATACTTCACATGGTCCAAGAGTTTTTTTCCGTTCATTTTCAACATATTCATCAACTAATTCTTGATTAAAAGTTGTTTTTATCACTGTTATTTTACATTTTACCATTTTTAAAACCTAAATTCGCTTTATTTAGTTAAAATGTCTTGTGTTTAAAATTTTATTCTATTAAAGTTGACCAAGCTAACCTAAAAGTAACTCTTCATATCAGAAAAAAATTAAAAATAAGTTATTTTCGTTTTAATAATGAAATTAATATTGCACCAATTAAGAAACTTGTTCCGGCAGTTATCCCTAATGCAGGAAGGTTGTCGGGATTAGAAAAAGGTGCGAAAATTGAATCCGAGTCTGAATCTCCGCTTTGAGTATTTGTTGGATTTGATGAACTGTCTCCATTTACTGTAGCGGAGAAAGATGTAAGGCTTAGCCCTTGTCCCCCACTCATGATTTCAAAGCCTACTTCAATATCATGTAAATACCATGTATCTTCAAAATATCCTCGATCTAAGGTATCATTAATAAATTCCATGAGATTTACATCTACGGAATTTTTACCTGTTTGATAATAACAAATATAGTCCCAACCCATATCAAAATACCAAACCTGATATGTTCCAAATTCTCCTATTTTAGATCCTGCAGGAACCATTCCTTCATTGGCATCTAACCAAATCATAAGCTCTCCTCCTCCTGCATAACCGCCGGTTGTGTCAGTACTCGCAAGAAACCATGCTTCTGCAGCAACATTGTATTTCCCTGAGGGTCTATAGGAATCAACACTCCAACTATATGTGGCAGTTTTAATTTTATTAATAGGGAGAGATTGCCATCCATCTGTACTCAAAGCCCAACGTTTTCCCTTGAAAATTGAAGGATATGAAGCGACTGTAGCTTGATTGTGGGATGATTGGGAGACGGTAAATGCACATACGTTAGTATCTGAAACACTTATTGTTTGTGCTGTAGTGGCACCCCAAATATTATTTTGAGCAATATAATCTCCTCCAAGAAGATCTATAGTTCCATATTGATCAGAAGTCGCCTCTGATGCTGCTGAACATTCATTTATTATATTGCAGCTCAAAAGTCCAAAAACAATAATAAATCCATATAATACTAGATAACGTCGATTTTTCATGTAAATCATGCTTTTTCAATATATGATTGTTAATTGTATATTTAGAGTCAAATTATTTTGAAATTGGTTTGAATTTTATTAACCTAAACCGTTTTTTCACGTTTGGATACAATTACTTATATTAAACATTTAATTGAGTTTATTTCTTTTAGTATTTTTGATTGTATAGTATAATTGTATTGTGAAACTTGCTAATAGAAATAATGAAAAATAAATATAAATAATTACTAGGAATCAATTTTCATTTTTTTTGAACTAAAATCGCTATCAAAATGATATTCCAAAATAATCCCATATATAGAATTATATATCGGTTAAGTTCAACTCCTTTTTTATATTCATTAATTGTATCATATGAAATAGTTGGTTATACAAATCAACAAATTAAGAGTCTTTCCATTTCACCTTTAAGTGTTTTTCCCAGTGAATTCCTTTTTTTATTAATGAAGTAAAATCTTGATAATGTCATTATCTTATGAAATCTCTCATTATCATATGGGATATGCTTTAATATACTGGATGATTTCAATACTTACGCTCATTAAATTGGGCGGAAGTGAATCAAAATGTTAAGACTAAAAATAGCTAATTTGAAGGATGCAGAAACAATAACTAAGAATAGAATCGCTGCATATAATAAAGAGCATAAGGAAAATAGTCCAGAAGGTGTAGAAGGAGGTCCACCGGATTATGATTCTGTTCAATGTACCATGGAAGGAATCAAATCTAATATCTATTACTTAATACTACTTGAAGACAATATCATTGGAAGTTTTTGGTTAAGTTTAGAAAAGGAGAATCATTTTGAATTGGAAGATTTTGTGATCCACCCAGATTATCAAAATTTAGGCTATGGCACAGCTTGTATAGATATGATGGAAAAAAAACATCCTGATATCACTTTATGGACTTTAGCTACACCCTCTTTTAGTAGAAAAAATCAACATTTCTATGAAAAATGTGGGTATCAACGTATAGGCAAATCTGAGAATAATTATTGTGTGCTATATGAAAAAACTAAACTTTTAAGATAATTTAAATAAGATTGATTATTGTGGTTTCCAATTTCAATATTTTTAACTTGTAGACATATTTTTTTTTTAGATAAGCTAAAAGGACAATATCAAGTTTTTTTTTTCAATATTTAAAATGAAGGGTTTCTGATTTCATCCTTGATATTAATAATTTAATGATATTAGAGAATAAGAGTTAATTGATTTTTTTTGATTATTTAAAATAAACTTAAT
>CAYPTZ010000329.1:0-4756 GCA_964413395.1 uncultured archaeon
TAAAAATAAGAAATACCGATTTCGGATTATGAATTCGAAATATTAAACCAGGAAACACTTCAGGTTCATAAATACTATGAGATAATAATAAGGCAGCTTCATCTAAAGGAATTTTTTGTTTAAAATTCAAGCTTAATACAAGATTAACTAATGACCATTCAGGTTCATCAATTATTTCAAAACCTATCGCATTTAATCTTTCAATTATCCTATTAATAACAATTGGAGCATCTTTCGATAATTTGAGGCCAGTAATTACCATTTTACCATTTGAAAAGAGCAATATTGCACATTTTGGTTTTTTAAATCTTAAACATATCCCAGGAAATTTATTGAGATTTTTTTCTGCATCGATGTAAGCATTAGTTATCTTTTCTAAATCAAGGTCTTTATTTAAATTAACGGATATTACTATATTTTGAATACTATATGTTGCAGAATGTTTATTTGACTCGAAAACTGATTGTCCATCAATGCTAATTTTGATCTCATCCTTAATTGTACAAATTATGGAATTTTCAATTTGACAATTCTGGTTTTAAACTTAATTATTAACATTAAAAAAACTTTAGGTTTTAGTAAAATGATCTTTTAAGTTAATTGTTTTTAAAATAATAAACATCTAATCTCATTTTTTATGGATTATTATATTTTATTAATAACACAGTTAAATTTTCTTTGATATTTTTTTTCTCCTATGTAACCTCGAATTTTTTTTTATAATAACAAGATACAAAAAGATAGAATCATTTTTTTTATTGAAGGAAATATGGAAAGATCAAAAGTTAAATTTGACAACTTAGTATATGAATTTGATTGGTTGAAAATTCTTTTATTTGCAGTAGGCACACCCTTGTTATCAATTGTAATTTTTTATTCTCATAATTGGGTATGGCTTCATGAAATTTCTGCAAAAATAACAGTATGGGTATTAAATCAACTTACTAACGGTAAAAGTTTTGTAGATTCAATTAATCTTGAATCATCAGATACTCCTTGGAAAATATATATAGTAACTGCTGAAGGGGTTTCACTTAGTTACATAACCTTTGAAACTTTATGTACTGGAATTCATGCCATTGCAATATTTGTAGGCGTAATTTTATTCGCACCTCATTCTTACCATGCTAAAACAAATGAAAATATTTGGAATAGAAAATTTAAAGCAATTGCATGGACAGCCTTTATTTTCTATTTAGTAAATATTTTCAGAATGGTTTTACAATTATATTTATATCGAAATGGATCAAAGTGGGATGATGTCCATTACTCTATCTCATCAGCAAGCTCCTTTATAGCAGTAGCATGTGTATTAATAGTTAATAAATTCGTTCCAGAATTTATTATGAGCTTAATCTGGATTGGTGAGGATTTAAAACGATTAATTGGATCTTCCAAAGAAACTGAAGAAGTTGAAGAACAAGATGAAATTATCGATGAACAAGATGAAATTATCGATGAACAAGATGAAATTATCGATGAACAAGATGAAATTATCGATGAACAAAAGAAAAATTAATAAAAAAAATTATGCAATATACAAAGTCAACAAATTTTCAATTCTTTTCATAAATTCAGGAAGATTTTTTTCCAACTTTTTTATTGAAGAATTCTTTTTGGTATAAAACAAAGCAAAGAAAAGAAAATCCATTATTTTAAATTTTTTTAATAAGACGATTTCATTATCTGAAAAATGATATCTTATTAACTTATTTTCATTTATAGTCGCATATTCATTAAATTGTTTAGCGATTGTGGCAAATTGTGGTGCAGCGATTTCAAAAATCTGACTGTGTGGGATACTAGTTAATTTTGAATCTTTAGAAAGATCTTTATTGGCAATTACAATTCCATTTTCATTTAATAATAAACCTGTTTCCATTTTAACTAAAGAGAGAAATTCTTTTAATAAATGTTCAAGCATTTCTCTATTTGGTGATAATTGGCGAATACCATAACTAAAAGCATTTAATACACTAAAAATTGAAAAGATAGAGGTCTCAAAGAATTTAAAAGGACAATCTTTTACAATATTAACTAATTCTTCTTTAATATTTTGAACAGTTTTCTGTATTGATTCTAAATTGGCAATATCTTCATCCATTTTTGTTAATATAAATAAAATTGGGATATTGCTATTATTTTCTTTTAATACTTTCATAATATTTTCTAAGAATTTCTTAGATTCTTGAATTCTTGGATTTTGAATATCAATAAAGAAATAGATAACATCAGATTCAAAAATATATAATTCAGACTTTTTGAATATTTTTTCTCTCAAATTCTCTTGTCCTGGTATATCCCATTTCATAATAGTTGTCCCAAGAAAATCTAAACTATCTTTGACTATTTCAGTTGTTGGTAATAAAGAAGGAAGTTCACTAAATTTCCGTTTAATTGTAAGTAAAAAACTACTCTTACCTGTATTCTCTAATCCAGTAAATAAGATTTTTATTCGTCGCTTTTTAGTAATAGGAGATATAGGTTTTGATTGAATATCTCCCATTTTACTTAAAAAATCTTTAAATCGAGGAACTAAAATCATCCACACACTTTGAACATCTAATTCTGAAGTAATATTCCTTTTTTGACAAAAATCTACTAAATAATCGGAGAAATTGATAATAGAACTTCTGATTCTATCCATTGAATCATAAATAAAACTTCTCTCATCAATATTTACAATTAGAGTAAAAGTTGCTGGAATAAAGTGTTTTTTATTTGGAGAATAATAATAAAAAAAGTAAGAATAACCTACACTTTTCATATCAGGATAAGGTAAAACACCAAATAATTTAACATTGGATAAATGAGTATTTGCAGGATCTTCAAAGGAAAAATCTGTCAACAATAATGACATACTTTTCACAGCTACTTGCATATTATTTCTTTGAGAAAAAGGAGATAAATCAACATCCAAATCAGGTGTTAAAAAGGTAGAATCCTCTGGAAAAGGATAACTTAATAATGACACTGGACCCATATCAGAATAAATAGAAAGGACGCACCCCTTTACAACACATTTTTTCTTACTTGTTATATCTTTTTTGTTATTTTCATTGTTCATTAAAGGACAATGCTTTTCTTATCTAAAAAAAATTTTTGATTCTATAAAAACAAAATAAATAAATCCTAATAAACAAATTTTTTACTTGTATAAAATTGCTAAATCAAATAATTTCGAAATATAATAAATCAAGAAATATTCAAGAAAAAAAAAAAATTACACCCTTATTAGATTTAATAAAGAAAAATGGTTATTCTTCAAACAATATATATGCAAGTATTGGGGAAGATGCTGCAGCAATTAAAATCAGTCAAAATTCAGATACTTTAATATTATTGACAACTGATGCAATATTGCCTCAATTTATTATAAATTCACCCTATGCTGCAGGTTTATCAGCTGTTTATGTTGGAATCGACGATATTATTGCAGCAGGAGGAAAACCTATCGCTTGTAGTACAACCGTTTCTTACAATAATGAAGAAATGGGAAAACATATATTTCAAGGAATAATGGAAGGTACAAATAAGTTTCAAATTCCTTTGATAAGAGGTCATACGGTAAGTGATTCAAATGATATTTCATTAACTTCTTCAACTATAGGAATTTCCTCAATTAAGTCCTTTTTATCAATTAAAAATTTAAGAGAAAATGAATTTATTGCTTTGGTTTGGGACATAGAAGGTGTTCCTGCATTATCAAATAATAATTATTGGAATACAATAACAATGAAATCTTCTGAACAATTTTATTCCAAACGAAATTTTATTGCTTCTGGAATTAAAAAAAAATATATTACCACATGCAAAGATATTTCTAATGGAGGAATCTTAGGTACATTATATCAAATGTTATCTTATTCATCATTAGGGGCTGTATTAGATTTAAATTTGTTAAATACCCGTTTAAAAAAAGATAATTTTCCATATGAGTTAATTGATTTTCTATTTTTATATCTAACATCTGGTTTTATTGTGTGCGGAAAAAAAGAAACAAAAGAAAATCTTATTAAATTAGTGCAAAATTCAAATATGAATTTTTATGACATAGGTATTACAACTAAGAAATTAGATTTAGTTATCAAATTTGAAAATAATAAAAAACTTTTATCTACGATATCACCCTTAAGCAGATAAAACAATTAACATATCTAAATGAACAATAAATGGTGATTAAATGATAAAAATATCAAATAAAATTCAATATAAAGGCATCATAGGCGTTTGTGGAGCTGGAATACTAGATGAAAAAAATTATTTGATAGCTGTTGCTTTAGGTGAAGCGATTGCTAAAGAAAATTATATAGTCATATGTGGCGGTTTAGGAGGAACTATGGAAGCTGTTTGCAAAGGTGCTAAATCGGAAGGAGGATTTACAATTGGAATCTTACCATCATTAAGTAAACAAAACGCTAATAACAATATCGACCTTATTATACCTACAGGAATGGGTGAAGCTAGAAATATAATTATTGCATCAACTGCAGAAGGAATTATCACCATTTCTGGAGGTGCTGGTACTTTAACTGAAATAGCTTTCGCTTGGCGATTTAAAAAACCAATAGTCTGCCTTACAATTACTGGTGGTTGGTCACAAAAGTTATCAGGAAAACAGATTGATCCTACACGTGATGATAAAATAATTGCGGCAATTGACCCTTATCAAGCAGTAAACCTATTAATAACACAAATAGACAGGATAAAAAATGAAAATCGCAGTGTTAGATATTGAAACTACCGGAAGAACACG
>CAYPTZ010000330.1:0-4751 GCA_964413395.1 uncultured archaeon
AAATATTTTAGATTGCTTTTTTGATTGAAATATTCCTCTATCAAAATATAATGTTGAACCACTTGCCATTGCAATTTTTGTTAAATTACCTGTGGGTTCTACAGTATCACTATATTTTCCTTCTTTTGTCAATCTGTATAGAGTGTCGACGCAAGTAGTTTTTCCACATCCTGCAGGACCCCAATAGAGCAATTTTACAAATACTTCTCCGTTTTTATTGATTCTTACCATATTTATTTTCCTCAAGAATATCTTGAAATTCAACTATAATTGAATTTTTCTGATAGATCTTTTAAGTTTTATTGTCAAACAATTCCTTTAAACTTTTTAGATGGATCAATAATTGGCAAAAAATTGTTACTTTTCAGAATTATTTTAAGAAAAAAAAAATGGAATTAGATTTTTATTGAAATGATGAATTCCCCATGAACTCTTTACCATTCATATATGGCACTAATACTTTTGGTACTTTGACGGTTCCATCTTTCTGTTGAAAATTTTCCAATATACAACATATAGTTCTTTCTGTGGCAATAGCTGTGCTATTTAATGTATGTACAAATTGAAAACTATTTTTATCACCTGGAATTCCGCATCTAGCTTTCAATTTTCTTGCTTGATAATCCGTACAATTACTACATGATACTAATTCACGATAAGTATCACTACCTGGAAAATATCCTTCTAAATCATATTTTTTAGCCGCATTGTCATTTAATTCACCACTAGCTATTGATACAATTCGATAAGGAATTCCAATTTGTTCGTAAATAATTTCGGCATTTTTAATTAAAAGCTCATGAATTGCATTAGATTCATCTGATTTGCAAAAAACAAATTGTTCAATTTTCTCAAATTGATGAACACGAAAAATTCCTAATGTATCTTTACCATGGGAACCTGCTTCTTTCCTAAAGCAAGTCGAAATTCCACAATATTTCCGAGGAAGTGTATTTTCATCTATCATTTCATTTCTATGAAGAGCAGCCAAGGTTTGTTCACTTGTCGCAATTAGATATAAATCTTCCCCTTCAATTTTATATAGCTGCTCTTCAAAATCATTCAATTCTGCAGCTTCAGCCATAACTTCGTATTTTGCAAAAAAAGGAGTCCAATAAGGTATAAATCCATTTGAAACCAATATATCTGTTGCAAAACGTAACAAAGCCAAATTTAATAATACTAAATCACCTTTTAAATAATAGAATCTTGAACCAGCGATAGAGGATGCTTTCTTTAATTCGACTCCATCAATTTTTTCAACTAATTCAACATGATTGAAGATTTTAAAATCAAATTTCGGAATCTTACCTCCTTTCCTGATCAATTCATCTCCAGTCTCATCTTCTGCTATCGGAACTCCATCAATAAGAATGTTTCCTATCTTATATCGATATTCATCACGTTTTTTTAAATAATCTTCAGTCAATTTAGAAATCTTTGCAATCTCATCCTTTATTTCAGAAGATTTTATTTTTAATTCCGCAATTTTATCTTTTCCTTCTTTTGCAGCAGATTTAAATGATTTTGATATCTTATTTCTTTGTGCTTGGAGATTTTGAGTTTTTTGTAAGGCATCACGCCATTTATTATCAAACTCAATGACTTTTTCTACATTTTCAGGATTTCTAAATCGTTTTCTTTCAGAATCCCGTATGGTTTCTGGATTTTCTCTAAATAACTTGATATCTAGCATTATTGTAACCTTTCAATATTTTCAATATTAAATTTCTTTTCAGTCTTTCGATACTATATTTTATATCATTTTTCCAAGAACTAATTTATCACTTAATACCTTAACGATTACTACATCCTGAAATGTGTTCATTAAATTTGATGAATTTATCACTGATACTTTAGGTCCTCCTTCTAATATCCAGCCAATTGCATCAGTATCGTGAAACATATTTAATTCTGATAAAAAGACTCTAACTTTCTTTCCTATTAATTTATTTTTTTGAAGAGTATTGTAATTTATGATTTTTCGTTTTATTTGTTTAAAAATTCTTAATGTTTTTTTATCAAAATGAGTGTAGTGAGAGGATATTTTATAAAATGGTGATCCTGGTAATTCTTGAAATTTATATAATGTAATCTTATCAATATTCATTTTTATAAATTCATCTAGAAAATTCAAAGTTTCATTGGCATATACTGAATTATCTCCTGGTAATGAATGAATGAAATAAACATGTACTCGGATTTTTTTTTTTGTTGCTAACTTTACAGCATTGAGAACAGATTTAGGAGAACCAGGTCTTCCTAATATATTTGCAAACTCTACTGAACCTGTTTCACAACCAATTGAAAAAATACAATTAGGGATTTGAGATATGATATCAAGTGCTTTCTCAGTGCATAATACTGCTTTAATATTTTCAATGAAAATTTGAACTTTTTTGTTCTTTATTTCTTCAATATTTATGATATTTTCAATTAATCGCGATAATTTTGCATAATTAGGTTCTGGGTATTTTGGATGAATAAGAGGTGTAGTAATCAAGCATTCTCTTTTATAATCCAAGAAACCAGGGCCACCAAGTACAATACGACAAGCACCATGCCTAATTAAATATTTAATTTCATAAATTATAGAATCAATATCTCGAGATTTAGGTGAACCAAACTCATTTATAGTTGAACAAAATCCACATCCAGGAGGAATATCTATAGGACATTTTAATATAGTTTTAAAATCATTGTTTCTACAAACCGAGCAATTTGAGTTTTCACATTGTGATTTATTTTTAAGTATCAAACTTGTTCTCCGAAAATTTGAACATCCTCTTAAGCATTCAATAAAAATTCTTGAATATCTAAAATCAGAATAAAATTTAATTTTATCTGGATAACCTGAACTATTTTTAAACCATGTATTTTTTTCCGAACTTGGAATTTCATTAATAATTATCTGATTATTTGTTTTATTAAGATAAGATATTCCTATTGATTCTTCAAGAATTTGATCCTTCCAATTATTATGTTTTTTTGTATTATCAAAAGTAATTTTTGAAATTTTTTTTATTTTTGACAAATTTTTTGAAAAAATTGAATTTAAGGCAATTTCTCCTTCTCCATTTACTATTAAATCACATTGAATTTTATATAGAATATTAGGATCATTGGTAATTGGTCCACCCAAGAGTGTTAATTGATTATTTGGATTTTCCTGTATTTTCCTCCATTTTCTAAAAATTTTTAAACATACCCCAAGGTCCATTGTCATTCCTGATACACATAATATATTAAACTGTTTTAAAAATTCAAAATCTTTAACTAAAAAATCCTCAGCACGAATAACTTCAGTCTGGATTTCTTGATTTGATCTGTCTTGAATAAAACCTGCAATATATCTTGGTCCTGCACCTATGAAATCTCTAGTGAAAATTCGTTTTCCATCACCAGCAGTTAGACTATCAACTATTAATCCTTTCATTCAAATTTACTCCAAAAAATAATATTCTATATAATAATTCAAAATTGAAAATTTTTACCAAAAACTTTTAAAATTTTTTGTGACTTAGACTTCCTAATTATTTATCAAATCTATAAAAAAAATGTGAGCAAAAAATGACTGAAAACGAGCAAAAAACTGATGAAAATACAAAACAAAAATTTTCGTTTAATTGTACTAAATGTGGTAAATGTTGTGCAGAAAGAGGACCAATTCCACTGGTTTTAGATGATTTAACCCTTTGGGCAAAAAATAAAGTTGTCGCAAATATGATGCCTCACTTAAAATTCATTAATACACCTTTTGGGACTATCGACCTTGTAATGTCAAGACAAAATGCTGATCCACTTTCATTTCTTAAACCAGGTGAAGAAGAAAAAGCCGAAGAACCTGTAGATCCTTCTTGTCCTATGTATAATAATGATACTAAACTTTGTTCTATTTATGAAAATAGACCAATGAGCTGTCGTACTTACCCATTAGAGTATAATGGTGAAAAATTCATGGTTGTAAATTCAGATGAATGTGAAGGTCTCTATAATGGAAATAGTACAAAGGAAGAAATTAAGCAAATGAGAGATTTAGCAAAACAAATGAATATCAAATTGACAGAAATACGAATTGCAATGCCTGTTTTTGCTCAAGCTATGCAACCTTTTGTATTAAAGCAAATAATGAAGGTACAACAAGATTACATGAAACAAATGGATAAAATGACTCCAGAAGAAAGAGAAAAAATCGAAAAAGAAATGAAAGAACAAATGGATAAAAAATAATTTTTTTTTTTTTATTTAATAATTTTTTGTGCTGCTTTTCTTAATCTATTCATTACAGCTAAACCTTCATATTTTTCAGATATACTTTCAGCAATAATTAGCTCTACATTACATTTATCCATCAATCTAAGGGCAAAAAATAATTTTTGAGCTATTTCAACTGGATTAAAATCTTCATTGGTATTTTCAAGTCCGATTGATAATATTTTACAATTTGAATTATTTATAATAATATCTGGAATTTTTATAGATTTATGAAAGTGTAATATTCCAATTTTTTTTTTTTCAGTAGTATTTTCATTATAAATTCTTTGCATTATATTCGCAGTTTCTTCAATCGAACTATCTATCAAATAAATTGGAGCTTTAGGTGAATAATGTTTATATTTCAAACCTGGAGTACTGGGTGTTTCATTTGACTCATCACTTTTCATATTTTTATATACTTCAATGGTTGGTATATATTCCTTTAATTTTTCTAAAGTTATTCCTCCTGGTCTTAAAATTTTTGGAGGTAAAGA
>CAYPTZ010000331.1:0-4734 GCA_964413395.1 uncultured archaeon
TTTACAGCATCTGAATCTTGTGGAAAATGTACTCCATGTCGTGAAGGATTGCCACAGGCATTGATTATATTAAAAAATATAACTCAAGGAAAAGGTAAGATTCAAGATCTTGATCATCTGGAAGAATTATGTAAGATGATTAAAGATTGTGCTTTATGTGGATTAGGGCAAACTGCCCCAAACCCAGTCTTAACTACTTTAAGATACTTCAAGAGAGAATATTTAGAACACATTGAAGAAAAGCGTTGTTTTGCTGGAATATGCCAAGACCTGTTTCGATCCACTTGTGAAAATATGTGTCCATTACACCTTAATATACCAGGTTTCTGTGCATTATTAAAAGAAAATCGCCTCGAAGATGCCTTTGAAATGGTTATGCAGGACAATCCAATGCCAGCAACAACTGGAAGAATTTGTTTCATGCATTGTAACGTAGCTTGTCGACGAGCAGACGCTGACGGTCCTGTAAATGCTCGAGATTTACATCGCTATATTGCAGATTCCATGTACGCAAAAAAACTAGACGAAAGTATTATTCATAAAATGAATATTGATAAGCTAACAAATAATAGTAAAAATATTGCAATCGTTGGATCTGGCCCCGCGGGTTTAGGAGCAGCATATTTCTTACTTAGATTGGGACATTCTGTTGATATTTACGAAAAGCAACCCCAAGCAGGAGGATTATTACGTTATTGTATTCCCGAATATAGATTACCCTTATCCGTTCTACAACATGAAATTGGATTTATTGAAAAATTGGGAGGTAATTTTATTTTTAACACCAATATTGGTGAAGGAAACCAAATTCAAGATCTAATTGACAAATATGATTCAGTTCTTATTGCAACTGGAACTCAAAAAGAGATACCTCTTAACATTCCAGGAAGAAATCTCAATGGTGTCTCTTCTGGGATGAAAGATTTAGAAACAATTAGAAAAAGTCAACCTTCAACAATGGGAAATAAAGTCATTGTTATTGGAGGAGGTAATGCTGCAATTGATGTTGCTCGGTCGGCATTACGTTTGGGATCAGACGTTACAATTGCTTATCGTAGAAGGAAAGAAGATATGCCTGCACTCAATCAAGAAGTGGAAGATGCCATTGAAGAAGGGGTAAAATTTGAATTTCTGGTGTCACCACATAAAATCATTGGAAATGAAGGGAAAGTAACTGGTGTTGAATTCATGAAAATGCGACCAGGTAAACGCGATAAAAGCGGAAGAAGAACTTCAAAACCAACAGGAGAAACTATTGTAATATCATGTGATAGTGTTAATTCAGCAATTGGAGAAAAAATGGATTTATCAGTTATTAACTGTCCAGATATTAAAATGACCGATCTTAAAGGAGTCTGGATTGATCCTTTAAAATTCCAAACAAGTAATACAAAAGTATTTGCTGCAGGAGATTTTATTACAGGACCAACAACAGCTGCTGAAAGTATGGGGGCAGGAAAACGAGCAGCATTTGCTATTGATGAATTTCTCACTGGAAAAAATAACCGAAATAAATTCATGAAAGTATGGCACTATAATCAGGAAGTACCAGAAGAACCCGAATTTGGAGACCGAAATTATCCAAAATCATTGAAAGTAGAAGAGCGAATACACAATTTTAAAGAAATAGTGCAAGGCTTTTCAAAAAGTCAAGCACTCATCGAGGCGTGTCGATGTCTACGATGTGATGTAAAAGAGAAGAAATAAGGAGGGATTGAAAATTGAATGCAACCAAAGCAAGAAAATATGATGCAATAAAGGAAGAACTCAATAAAGAAGATAAAATCTCCATAATCAGTTGTAATACCTGCGTTAGATTGTCACAAACTGGAGGAGAAGAAAAATTAAAAGAATTGGCAATGAAATTGAGAGCAGATGGATATAAAATTCAAGATGGTTTTTTAATTACTGCACCATGCCAAGATCATTATATCAATAATGTCACAATCACTCCTGATATAGACACGATTGTAATGTTGGCTTGTTCTTCAGGATGTGCAAATGCTCAATATCATTTTGAGGGTAAAAAGATAGTTCCAGCTTTAGAAGACCGCGGTATGCTTCTTGTTGGTCAAGTTACTCTTAAAAATGGAACAACTAAAACAAGAAAAGTATGGAGACGAACACAAAGATGATTATCTCGTTAAGATCAATATCTTATAATGAATTAAAACAAAAACTCACACCTGAAGATAAAATCGTAATTTGGAGTTGTGATACATGTATTAAACATATTGGCCTTGCAGGCTATGATAAAATGGTTATATTGGAAAAAATGCTGAAGCATGATGGTTTTAATGTAATTCGAAAAGAATTACTTGGGGTTTCATGCAGAGAAGACGTTGTTATCGATAGGGTTAAAGATCAGTCAAAAAAAAAATATTTTGATGCGGCTACAGCAATAATATGTTTAACATGTGAAGGAGGTTGGGATGAGGTAAACGCAGTATTTCCAAACAAAAAAGTAATCAAAACAACTCGAACATTAGGTGTGGGAATTTGCTCCGAATTGCGCGGAAGTTTTCTTTCCAACCCATTTAAGGAAATACCCATTGAACCAAGTGTTTCTGGGAACCCAATTGATGAAGTCGCCAAAAAACTCAATCTTTATGATAAATTCTTTGATGCAGATATGGAGAACCTGCCTGAAGATGAAATGGTAGAAGTTACCATTAATGAGAAGAAAATGAAATTGAAAAAGGGAGCTATCTTACTCGAAGAATGTGAGAAAGCGGGTTTTAAAATCCCTCATTTATGTTATATCGATTGTTTGAGCTCAGTGGGAGCATGCCGACTATGTTTGGTAAAAATTGTTGGAATGCGCGGATTAGTTCCATCTTGCTGCACCTCGGTTAAAGAAGGGATGATTATTACCACAGTTGATGAACAACTGCACAATTATAGAAAAATGATATTAGAATTAATGCTCGCTTCAAAGCATCATAATTGTTTATTCTGTTCTCATAATAATCATTGTGAATTTCAAGTATTAATCCATGAATTTGGAATCAATAAGACCCGATTCCCAACAAACGATGAAATATTGCCAATTGATGACACTAGCGGCGCATTTGTTAGAGATCCTAATCGATGTGTATTGTGTGGTAGATGTATCAGAGCATGTGATGAAATAGCAGGAAAACACAATCTTGAATTTGTAAACCGTGGAAATCGAATGATTTTATCAGCAGGTATGAATCAAGATCTTGGAGAGACCGACTGTGCAACTTGTTTAGCTTGCGTATATGCATGTCCCACGGGAGCACTTCATGAAAAAATGTATCATTTTGAAGGAAAAGATTGGGAACAATCAAAAATCTACGGATTTTATGAAAAGAAGGCAAAAATAGTATTTAATAGCGGAAATAAATAACATCTTATAAATATTAAATTAACACACTTTTTTTTTTCTTTGTTCCAATTATTTATGAATAATTTTTATGCATAATTTTAATTGATATTATTATATTACTTCTTATGAATCATCAAAAAGTATTACAAATCATCTTTGCACTGTCAATGGCCATTTCAGTAGGATGTATCGTTACATGGTTCTTTGAATTAGCATTTTTGTTAATCCCCGTTTCTACAGCAGCGTTTGTTTTCTGGTATATTTTAACCCCAAAACTTCCAATATTTAAACTTCAAATTCAATCTTCACAATTAGCATCATAAATATCGGTTTATAGTAAAATCAGTTTTTAAAGATGTTATTAAGTGATCTGATTATTCATCGATGATTGAAGAAGATAATTCTTCATTTGTAGAATAAAGGAATCTAAGATATAAATCTCCTCGTGTTTTTATAAAATAGCTAATATTTTTTCGTTTAAGTCGATTCACAAATTTTGTTTTTTGTTGACTAAAGGCTTGTTCGTGCAGAACATTTGTACGTGGATCTTTTGGGAAATAATAATATGAGAAAAGTATAGTTGAATAAGAATTTCACAGTCTTTTCCATTCTCCAATGATTGAAATAAATAAATTAGTCGATTGAAGCGGTAAAGTTTTTAATTTTTCTATCTCATGAATGCTTTTTGTCTGTGCATACCCCCATAATTTTCCGTATATATTATCTAGATTTTGTTGCTTTTCCGCATGAATAAGAAATTCCCCGTAAAGAATTTGATAGATTAACTTGTCATCAAATGATTTTTTTTGTACTTTTTTCTACTTTTAAGGGAAAATTAATCTTTATGAGAATTTCGAGAAAAATTTTCCATATTTTTAAATATTTGACTAACTATTTACCATTTATATGCCAAATGCACATTCTGATTTGATACATGAAGATATTAAGAATAAAATGCAAGATTATTCTCTTCAAAATATGATTACGATAGAGAATCAGAATGTATTTCTAAAATCCGCTGAGAAAATGGATGAAATCCCAAACAATTACATTGATGTCATTGTCACCTCCCCCCCCTATAATCGAGGAAAAAAATATTCATCAGATTCAGACAATAGCTATAATGATAATTTACCTGAAGAAGATTATTTAGCCTTTTTAGAACGCGTCTGGAAAGAATGTTACCGAGTGAGCAATGAAAAATGTATTCTTTTTTTAAATATCGGAGATTCTGCAAAAGATCAAGGTATTTCAGAAAAAGTGGCCAATTCTGTTTTAAAAGCCGGGTGGACTCGAATACAAGATATCGTTTGGGTAAAATCCATTTATGGACAAGGACATTATACCCCTTCAGGTGGAAATAAACGATTTAATAACATATG
>CAYPTZ010000332.1:0-4729 GCA_964413395.1 uncultured archaeon
GGATATTCCATCAACTCAATGAAAAAACAATTTGAGAAAATGTTTGCTCAGAAGGGTTTAAAATTTGTTATTGTTTCGGCAAAATGTGCATTATATAATATGAAATATCTAAAAAAAAGGACCAATTTAGAAAGACATAAAACTTATCTTCACATTGCAGACTATTGTTCAAAATGTGATGAATGCTATAAAATTCTTGGATGTACTGCTATTTTGAAAAATAATGATTCATATTTTATTAATAACGATCAATGTTATGGATCAAATTGTCTAAGTTGTATTGAAATCTGTCCAAATAATGCCATAATTAAAACAGATATAAACCCTCATATACAAAATTCCCAACAAAAGGAGGATAAATAATATCAAGCAATATGATAATTTCAATATTCTTATCGTTGGAGTAGGAGGGCAAGGAATATCAAAAACTGCCAAATTTTTTAAAAGCTATTCCGAAAATGATCCTAAAATTGCTAATTTTATCTCAATGGAATCAAAAGGTGTAGCTCAACGAAATGGATCTGTATATGCATCGATTAGATTTATTTTTGATAATAATTTAGAAATATCAAAGATTTCTCCATCTGCTCCATTAGGAAAAGTTCATCTTATAATATCTTTAGAACCTATAGAATTATTGAGAAACATTCACTATATTGAGAAAAATGGGGTAATAATATCAAATAATCAATTAATTGTTCCAAAAAATTATAAATTTTCTCACGATCAACTAATCAAAGAAATTGAGATGAATTTAAAAGAAATTCACATCATTTATCCAAATGTAAAAATTATTTCAAAAAATTATACTGAGATTTCATTAAATCAACAAGAAAATATTATTTCAACAAATTTAATTATGCTTAGAGAAATCCAAAGAATTTTTAGCAATATATTTAATTTATCCATTTTTTCTGATTTGCTTGAAAATTTTCAAAATTTGTAACAATTTCATAATTTTTTTTTGGTAGATTCCATTATATAATTTATGTCAGGAAAAATTTTCCCAATTATAGATGATATAGGCTCATTTCCTTTACCTAGTTATATTTATAAAAAAAGATTTGACAATTTTTATTGGGATGCTTTCCAAGGACTAATAAATGGATATGATATATTTGCTAACGATGGAATTAAGACAAATATCATTAACCCTATCAATACAATATTTGAAATGAAATGTAATAGTGGAATTGAAATTGCTAATTATCCCCAATTAATGGATATGTACACTCAATTTATTAAGCCCATACAAGATTATGAAATCAAATCAGAACCAAATAAAATTGATCCGGATAAAGCAAAAATACTTGAAGTAGAAATTTTAAAAAATTGGGCAAAACTGAGATATGAAGACACTGGTGAACAATATAATTTGAAGATTTGTGTTACTGGACCATTGGATTTGTATTTTAAAAAAATTGGTTTTTCAGTATATCCTGATATGGCATTAAACTTTTCAAAAAGTGTTAATTCTTTCATAAAAAATTCAATTGTTAATACTGAATATCTTAAAACAAAACTCGTATCTATTGATGAGCCTTCACTTGGTTATGTCTCTATCTCAGGTGCAGAAAAAGAGGATTTAATTAAAATATATGATAAAAGTGCAGAAAATATTAATTGTGATGTTCAAATCCATTTACATTCTTTAAATAGCTTTAGAATCCCCTTAGAAACTAAAAATATTAATGTTTTAACTTGTGAATTTGCAAGTAATCAAAAAAATGTAATTGATAAATCTTTCTTAGATGAATTCGATAAGCAAATGAGAGTTGGGATTTGTCAGACAAGTTTTAACGCGATAATGGCACAAAAAATGGAAGAAGGAATAAATTATTCACAATTTGATTCTATAGAAGGGCTAAGATTATTAATTGATTCACCTCAAAAAATTAAACACAATTTAAAGTTAGCCATAAAACAATATGGTGATCGATTAAAATATGTTGGACCAGATTGTGGTCTTAATGCTTGGGCACCCCCTGAATTAGCGACAGAATTACTCAGTAGAACTGCAGATGTTGTAAAAAAATTTAGAAATCAAAAACAATAATGAATATGATTAATAATCATAACTTTTTTTTCCATATTCTTCAAAATGAAGACTCTTGATTAATTTATATGAAATATTATTTTTCTCATAAACTTCACACCGAATTTCTTTAATTTTTTTTTGCAGAAAGTAGTCCCATGAAGCAATACATAAAAATCTCGCAAAGCCTCTCCGTTGCCAACGAGGATCTACACCAAGACCACAAATAAATCCTATATCTAAATTTTCACCTTCAAGTGCAGTAATTATAAATCCAATATCCTCGCCATAAGTCGAACCAATCAATATTGCAGTGAAAGGGAGAGCCATTATTTCTTCAAATTGACGTAATGTTCCAGGATTCCACGGATCAGCACCATTCATAAATGAACGATTATATAGTGATACAATTATTGTTAAATCTTTCTTTTCTGCCTTTCTAACTTTAATTCCACTTAATCTATATTCATCTATTTCATTTTGATATAATTTTGCTGTTTGTTCCACATTTAACTTCATTTGGTTATATACATATGTAATTGGTTTATTATCATCAGGATTATTCTCCTGAAATTTATTTCTTGATTTAGAAGATTGTTCATGAATCAACTTCTTGTAAGGATTATAGTGAAAGAATATTCGGTTAATTTTTCCAGAAATACCAAGATTTTCGATATCATTTTTTTGACTATTTTGAGGTGATTTAATTTTTAAGTTATCTTTTTCATTGAACGGTAAAGATTCATTATTATCACAAATATCATCAAAAGAATCAATATCTAACGAAACATCCCCAAATTGGTGGTTTAATTTGCCTTTTATAAATTTCTTTCCTTTTTTTTCCATTATTTTTTCATCATCCTTTTTCTTTTTTTAAGTTAATTTAAAACCAAATTTTATCTTTTTTAGATTTTTTTAAACATTTTTCAGTATTAAGGATAAATATGTTTTTAGATCTCCCAATAATCTTAATGAGGCATGTTTATCTAAAGTTGTAGGATTCTTATTAATAAAGAGTAATTTTGCACCCGCTTTTTTTGCAAGTAAGGGAATTTGATTTCCTGGAAATACAGTAAGTGAAGAACCCAATACAATAATTAAATCACAGTTTTCCGCATAATATGTTGCATTTTTCCATGTTTTCTTATTTAGAGGTTCTTTAAATAAGACTACATCAGTTTTTACTTTTCCATTACATTTTGGACATTTTGGAACCTCTAATTCAATACTTTTTATTTTATTGTATATATATTTCTTATTTACTTCAATGCCACAATCCATGCAATGAGATTTTTGACCATTTCCGTGTAATTCAATGATTGGAACTTTTGATCCGGATTTTTGATGCAGATTATCAATGTTTTGGGTGATGATAGCTACAATTTTACCTGTTTTTTCCAATTTTGTAATTAATTTATGAGAATGATTAGGTTTTGCTTTATAGCAATAAGACATTACTTCTCTTTCCAATTCCCAATAATATTGAGGATTTTCTAAAAATACTTCATAACTTGCATATATATTAGGATCAAATTTCGCCCAAAGACCTCCATTTGATCTAAAATCAGGAATGCCACTATCTGTAGAGATTCCAGCCCCAGTAAAAATTACTATTTTTTTCGCGTTTCTGATTAAATCTATTGCAATAGATACTTTTGGGTCAAAAAATTCAGCCATGAAAATCAATTTTTTAATATTAAGTAAGAAATAATTGCTTTATTAATAGTATTTATGACTAAAAGATATAAATAAAAACACTCATATAATTATGTATTTTATGATCGCTTTGTAGTTAGATGAGTTTTTAAAAATAGTATTCTTTTTCATTGAATTAGAAAAAAACATTTATTTAATATCCATCAAACAATCGATAAAAAATAACATGAAATTATCTAAAATGAAAATCAAAAGAATTGTTGTATTCATAAAACTTGAATAAGAAGGATTAACTCAAACTTATCTACCTAAGAGAAGAATAGAAGATTGGTCAATTTTATAAAATATCAAATATTTGAATCTTATCCTTTAATTACATCAGACCATTTTTATTTTATCAAATTTCCTGATAATATTATGGACATAAACATTGATAGATTTCATTTCCTTAAAAAATAAATCCCTTGAATTCAAAGCTAAAACGAAAAAATTTTGTACTTAACCAATAATTTTGATGAAATTTACAGACTTTTTTATATTTCTATATCACTATTGTGAAATTATTAACTCATTACTCATTGGAAAATGAAGATTAATTTTTCACTTTTATGGGTTGATTGTTTTTTTTCTTTAAAATTTATAAATAAATGAAATAACTCTTTAATTTTCATCGGATAACATAAGCGAATAGTTCTATTTATTGAAAGAAGCATTCTTTACTAATAGGAAATCACAGAAAATTTTAAATATTCATAGACTAATATTATATTAGAGTTAGGTATACAAGCCATAATAATAATCCTCCGCGTTCGATAAATATCGACAAATTTATTATTTTCCTAACTCTATTATACTTTTTTTTTTAAAATTTTCATTTTTTTTCTTTTATATTCAATTATTTTTACTAAATAGATTCTCAGCGATTTCTTTTTATCTTCAAATTCTTTATTCTTTATTGAATATGAAAAAAAACTTTTTTTTTATCTTGAAAAAAATTTGGTTTTTATCAATAATAGTAAGTTATAGCTTTACATTACC
>CAYPTZ010000333.1:0-4724 GCA_964413395.1 uncultured archaeon
GCAACATCTTCAGGAAAGACTATGATTGGAGAATTAGCAGGGATTTCAAAAATTCTAATGGATAAAATGGAGCAATTGAAAAAAGGCCATAAAAAAACACCGTTTAAAATAGATGATCAATTATTTGAATCTGAAAAAAAATATGTTCCAACAAAAGAAGAAAAAGAATATTTAGAAAGACTTGCTCAAACTAGAACAAAAGCTCGTATGCTGTATATCGTTCCTATAGTTGCATTGGCAAATATGCGGTATAGAGAATATCGAGAATTAAAAGAATTTGGAATTAATTCTGCACTAAAAGTTGGAGTATCTCATATATCCAGAAAAGCAGAAACTAAGGATGATTTTGGAAAATTTGCTAAAGCCGATGTAATTATTGCAACTTATGAAGCAATTGATATTTTACTTAGAAGTGGCCACCCTTATCTACTTAAAAATTTCCAAACAATTGTAGTAGATGAAATTCAAATGTTAGCAGATCCAGAAAGAGGTTTTGTTCTCGATGGATTAATTTCTAGATTAAGATTATATTTGCCCAAGGCTCAATATCTCTATCTAAGTGCCACAATATCTGATCCAAAAGGTATGGCAACACACCTTCGATCTTCACTGATTCATTATACTGATCGTCCTGTTCCTATTGAACGACATTTAATTATGTGTATGGATGAAAATACCAAAATGACCAATATGAAAGCATTAATCAGAGAAGAATTTAAAAATACCTCAACTTATGGATTTAAAGGCCAATCAATAGTTTTTACAAACTCTAGAAAAAATACAGAAAAATTAGCTGAGTATTTAAAAAATAATCATATTCCTTCAGAAGCATATCATGGAGGACTTGATTCAGGAATGAGAAAATATATTGAACGGAATTTTGAAAAACAAAAAATTGCATGTGTTGTAACTACAGCAGCCTTAGCAGCAGGAGTTGATTTTCCAGCAAGTATGGTAATATTTTATAATTTAATAATGGGAATTCAGCAATTATCTGTTGCAGAGTTTGAACAAATGTCAGGAAGGGCGGGAAGGCTTAAAAAACATAACTTAGGTAAAGTTTATTTATTGATTACTCCAGGAAATAGTAATGCAGGTAATCAAAGTGATACGGATGAACAATTAGCTATGAAATTACTTAAAGGAAAAATCGAAGATTTAAAATTAGAACCCAATGAAGATAAAATGTTCTCTGAAATTTTAGCAGTCATTGGTATGTATTCATTTAAACAGGAATTAGAAAATGGAATTTCAAAAAAAGATGTCCTTTATTTTCATTCAATGCTGTATAATGGAGATTTTAGTTTAGCTCAAGCAATTGCATTTTTAAAAAAAAACCAAATGATTAAAAGTATCCAAAACAAAACCGAATTTCGTACAACACGCTTTGGTCAAGCAGCAATAGAATCTTTCTTTTCATTAAAACAAACAATTAATATAAAAAAAGAATTATTAACTACAGTATCTGAGAACCAACCCTCACCAGATATGATAGGGTTAGCCCTTGATTTAAATGAGTTTAAAAATGTCTACGTTTCAAACAGAATCCTATCCGAAATGAGCTTAAAAAATCAAAAACAAGTTAGATCTAATAATTTATTTTCAACTTCAGTTATGTCTATGATAAGCGCAGACCACCTTGGAAAGAAATCACGAGTGAAGATTAATAAAAGATTATATGATGTAATTATTCGATGGTCTGAAGATATATTCAATTGTTCGTGTTCTGATGCACCCTATTGTGATTGTGGAAGGAAAAATGTAGAACTTTATATGATTGAATATCGCTTATCTGGGATGAGCGTTTCTGAAATCATTCAAACTTTGAATGATGAGTATGAAATTAAAGTTTTTACAGGTGATGTAATTGATTACTTAGAATCAATCATTTATTCATTGCTCTCAATTCAAAAAATAGGAAAATCCTTGCCCGTTCCACCTCAGACAATGCTAAAAGTAAGAACAATACCTCATATTATCAAAGATCTTATAGGCCCAAGAAAAAATTAAAATTATCATCAGACAATTATAAGAACCTTTTCAAATTCTTGAATAAAGCCGATTTTGTATACAAATTCATTTTTATAACTTTTTTTCCTTATCAATTTTTATTTAAAGCAAATGTTTAATTATGTTTTTCATGAAAAGCGCCTAAAATTTATTAGAATTAATAAAGAAAGAAAAAAAACCTTAGCCAGGGGGCATAACGCCCCCATTATGGACTAAGTCTATATTTTTTTGCTCCTGTCGGTTTTCTTCACTTCATCACCATTATCGATCACATTCGACTGTTCCGCCTTGTGGAGCACTTGTGTAAAGCCTCGAGTCAATAAGAAACGACTTTTCGAATTAAGGTTGTCATAGTGATTCACAAAGAATCGGTTGATATCTTTGCGAAGTGCTCGAATTTGGGCTCCTTCTAGCATTGTACCAGATTTAGTCTTTCTTTGGATCATTCTTTGCATCTTTCGTTGTGTTTGTTCATAATGCGGGTTATATTGGAGGTTGTTAACCAAAACATTATACACAATTCGGCTTAATTTGAAGGCCACTTTCATACAAGCCTTCTTGAACGGTAGACTTCGCATTTTATACTGTCTTTGGGCGAACTCATCAAAATCCGTACCACATGCCCTTCTATTGACGTAAAGGTTTGCGATTTGAACTAAAGTCCTACGAAGATGTGCATTGGTAAATCTATTCACATGTCCTTTGTTAATACTATTCCCACTTTCCTTAATTTCGGGAACAACACCGCAAAATTTTGCAAAGGCTCGCCAATCGCGGAACCGATGGAAATTTCCTAATTCAGTCAAAATCTGAAGAGCAGATACAGGTCCCATGCACGGTATTGTAAGTAAAGCCTTATAATTTTCTGTAAAATCAGAATCTTTGAGGATAACTTGCTCTGTTTGGTAGAGATATTGGGCAGCATGTCGCTCTACTTCGAAAAATTGTTGCAATAATTGACTCAAGTTGAATGTGCTTTCACGTGTTAGAGAAATACTTGCAAAAGGTGTAAAATCATTGCTATGGTTCTGAAGAATTCCAATTGGTTTGTTTTCATCAAGTAGTCGCATAATCAGGCCTTGAAACGCTTCTTGAAATGTCCCTCCATGATGAATCCAGTTGTCAAGAATCTGTAAGGACCATTCCTTACTCAAATCGAACTTGTACATGAAATGAATACTACAAAGAACCCTATGAATCCTGTTCTTATACCGAGTCTCATCTTGCCTACATTTGGTATAACTCCGAAGACTATCCCTAAGGTGAAAAAAAAGAGGATCTCCCACATAACTTGGTCGAATTAACTTGTCATAGAATGTCAATTCAGCCATCCGTTGAGCGTCGGCCTTATCATGTTTATTACTCAAGTCGGTTAAACGACGGTGAACCAAAAGAGGGTTCATTGCTATGATCTTATTGATTGCATCTGGAAATGCCTGCTCTAAAGCATAATATACAGGACGATGATAAATTCCCGTGCATTCCATTAAATAGTGGGCAATAGGCTGGTATCGCTTCAAGAATCTTACCATTTCTTGAAGACTTGATGGAGTATTGGGGAAAGTATGTTGTCTTACCACAATGATTTCATTTTGAGCCGTTTGAGCACATACACACACAAGAACAGAATCATGATGCACATCCATTCCGACACCATAACGGATGACATCTATTTTGCCTGTTGAATTCACTACAAGCGGCTTTAGGCCATTGAAATTACGCTTTTTTTTGCGTAACCTAAAAGTTTTTGAGGGATTTTGACTCATAATAAATCACCGAATTCAGGTTCGACTGAATTCGTGTAATAAGGCGTGTTGATACTTCAATGCGCCTTATACCTTCTTTTTTCCTCAATACTTTGAGGATGAAGGGTTGTTAACCGTCGACATTTTTCTGCGGATCACTTTGAAGGTTCTGCCCGTAGCGGTCTGTTCTGACCCTTTTTAACCGATGCTAAAAAAAATTCCAAAAGGAACTGCACCATATGCTGTAAGGCGTGACAATATTTAATTGAATGGTCGATAGATATTCATAGGTGGAATGAAATGAACCATTTCATTATCCCACCTGAGAAAGATATCGCCCAAAGTCCATGAAAGATGATTGACCTCAATACTTCCTGATCCACATGATGTGAACCAAGGAGCATTACGCACAGGGATGACAAGCTTTTTTTTTATATGACCGGTGTTTGGATCACAGAAATTAGAAATTGTTCTCCAGAACCTTCAGGATCGGCAGACAATTGATGTCTGACTGTTATTTGAATTTAGTCGGCACCATATATAAAATTTTATCTTAATAAGGCAACAATAATATCCTTGGGGGATGCTTGCTTAAAGCAAGGCTCATTTTGAGTGTTTTCTTTTGTTTTTTTTACTAAAAGTCAAAAAGCATGGTGAAGTAGGCAAGAAAAATTATTCGTAAATGTACAATCTCAATTCTGAAACACTACAGGATTAATAAAAAAAGATCAAAAAAATAAACAATTAAAATTACAAGTCTACATTTTCTAGACTTTTATAATAATTCTCCAGAGATTTATGAGTTGTTTTATAAGTTATAAATTCAATAATAACAAAAATCATTGCAGAAATTCCAATAGGATAAGCTATTGAGGGAATTTGGGATCGCTCTAATAATAAAAATAAAACTATAAATAGGGTTCCTATAAAAGCTAAAATGAAACCCAAGAGAATTATCAGCGATTGCTC
>CAYPTZ010000334.1:0-4710 GCA_964413395.1 uncultured archaeon
TGCTTTCGATCAAATTAAATTAGGAAATAAAATTCTTAATCTATTTCAAAATGATAAAATATTGGATAAAAATCTACTTTTTGATATGGAATTGCTTAAAGCTAAATTTTTCATTCGGTGTGGTACGATATATCAAAAAAATTATCAATATGATAAATCATTAGCTATCCATAGTGAAAGCTTTAAAATATTCCAAAAAAAAAAGAAAAAATTAGAAATGGCTGAAGTTTTATACAATATTGGTCTTAATTGTAGTTTAACAAGGCAATTTACCCTAACACAATTTTATTTTGATGAGTCCCTAAAAATAAGTAAATTTTTTAAAAAGAATATGATTACATCTTGGGCTTTACTTCACAAATCAATGGCAATTTATCAAAATGGGAAAAAAAAAGAATTGATTGAGTCTATAACTGAAAGTTTAAAGATTTCTCGATTATTTAACAACCGACATAGTGAAGATTATGCGTATTTAATTGCCTCGATATATTATTCTCAGCTAGATAATTTAAAGCTTGCAATGAAATACCAGTTAAAATCCCATAAATTAAGAAAAACTCGTAATAATCAGCTGGAAATAGCCTATTCTTATTGTACTATTGCAAATTATTATTTACGGCAAAGTAACGCAAAAAAAGCTTATGATACAATTGAAAAAGTAAAAATAGATTTAAATCAAAAAAAGAATTCATTGTTAGCATCGCTTTATTACAGCACTAAAGGCGAGATATTGGCAGTATTAGGAAATTTTATCGAAAGTACAATAAATATTCATAAAGCACTAAATATTTTTGAAAATACAAATGTTTTTATTCAAAGATTGCGGTGCTATCATTTTTTAATATGTATTGCAATAATCCAAAATAAACAGGTTGAAGTAAATAAATTTCTTTCAAAAATTGAAAATATGACAAGAAAATATCCAAACCATATGATAATTCACCTTTATTATCAATTAGAACAAGCAATTATATATAAAAATAGTCGAGATACATATAAAGAACTTTTGGCATTTAATATTTTTAAAAAATTAAATGAAGAAAAAATAATTTATTTTCATATAACAACCGAAATTAAAATAAATTATCTAGAACTTCTTATTAAAGAATATAAAATAACACGTAATAAAGCTATACTAGATAACATTCTAACAATTATCGAATTTATAAAAGATATTTCCGAATTAAGCAGTAAAGTCCCATTAATCTGTGAACTACTATGCCTCAAGGCAAAAATTTTATCTATTTTTGAAAAATATGACCAGACTCAAGATTCTTATATCATTGCTCAAAAGATAGCAGACGATAATGGATTTCCCTTACAAGCCCAAATCATATCAGATACATTAGATAATTTCTTGTCTAACATTGAAAATATGAAAGAAAGGATTAAATTTTTAAAAAAACCTCAAGAATTAGATTTTTCGTTTATTTTTTCTCGAATTATGCATGATTATCAATATATTCAACCTAATAAAGAATATGTTCCATTATCATTAATAGTATGGAAAAAAATTGATCAAGATTTAATAAAAAAAAATTTATACCAAAATGAGGATTCAATTTCTCAATTTAAAATAACACAAAGTGATCTAAATCATATTAATATTAATTCCTTAAATTCCATATTAAATAAAGAATTTCATCGAGTTAATATGAAAAAATTTATGGTCACTACCACCCATATCAATAATATGTTTATTCAATATTGTTATATTGGAAGTTCATATCAGGCAGAAAAAGATGTATTATCATTAATTCATTTCATGACTTCATTATACCAAAATTTAGACAATTTTTTCATTCATAATAAATCAAACCTTAGTTTTGATGTGGAACTTTGTGTTAATGATATATTTAATAAAAATTATCTTGAATAAACCGAATTTATTTAAATAAATTTCAATATCTGATAATTTCTCTTAATTCATGATGAAGAAAAAACTACTGGAATTAATTTTGGAGATTTTTACATTTGAATATATAAAAGATGAAATTCTAATTTGAAAAAAGACAAGAATACCACCATCATGGATTTCGAAAAATTATCAAAAAATCACATTATTCTAAAAATTAACATAACACTAACGTTCGTACATCGTCCTTTTTGGACACTGTACGAATGTTAGTGTTTTGATTTTTTTTTTGAATATGAACTATAGATTTTTTATTTACAGTATTTTTTTCTTCTTGGGACTATATTATCTAAATACCAATCCATCGAATCTAAAAACCAATTTAGAAAATTAACACGGGAAGCGCCCGATTTTGATTGATAAGGAGATAATTCATCAATATACGCAAAATACTTCCACATATTACCAGCTTCTGGGCCATTTACAATAAGTATGGTTGTGGAAGGTTGAGTATCATAATCTAAATATATCATTCCTTGATAACGTTCCCAAAAATTTTTTTGAAAAAAATTTTCATCCGATTTATTAACCTCTTTTGTAAATAAAAACTCCTTTGCTAAATTATTGACAGGTATTTCAGCTTGAGAAAGAGGATCTCTAATTGAATTTTCAAGCTTTATTAAGTGAGATTGATAGTATGTTTGTCCTCCATTGCCAATATGTTCCAAGAATAATTTATAACCTAAAGGTAAGGTACAATGATATTTTTCTTCAAATTCCTTAATTTCTTTAGAATTTATCGGTTTTCCAAATCTACGCCAATTTCTAACAGAAACTCCGTCAATTTGCTCCATTCTAGTCTTAATAAACTCAATTTTTTGCATCAGGTTCTTTTCATTCATATTTATCAGAGTATTACAGTTAGGTTTTTTTTTCTTATTGTGATATTTCGTATAAAATTTAATTTCATATAAATGTTGATCTAATCCATCAAGCATCCAACCTAGAAAATTAACGCGGGTTGAATCGGAATAAGAGTAACAATGACCTAACCTCTCCAAATCAGTTGCTCATATATTTCCTTTTTCTGGACCTGAAATATTTCGGATCGCAGATTCTGGAATACTCTTCTAATCTAGAAAAATCATGCCTTGGTAGAACACCCAATAATTTTTTTCATTACATTTCCGTATATTAGATTTATCTTGGAACTTTAATTTATCTACCGGGCTTTTTTTGACGAGAAACGAATGTTAATGGTTTGAAAAGAATTAATTCTATGGCTTAAGTGAAAGTTTATATTGTTTTCTTTACTTATGTGATGTAAAAAATGGTTGAATTACGTATTTGGTATAGGATGTTATAGTTTTCTTACCAAAGATGTAGGGTTCTTATTTTAGGTTCTTGATTACTTCATTTTTTGAAACACTTTCTCTAATTCATCATCCGATGCCATTTTTGGGTCTGATTTGAAGAAGAATTTTCCATCATCTTTATTTCTTGGAATTATGTGAAAGTGAAAATGTGGAATTTCCTGTCCAGCTTCCTTAAAATTATTTTGGATTATATTGAATCCTTCAAAATTTAATTTTCTTTTTAATATGCATGCAATTTTCTTTAGATCAATAAAGAATGGACCAATTATATTTTCCGGAATATTTAGTAAAGTATTACAATGATATTTTGGAACAACTATTGTGTGACCTGATGTAGTAGGGGCAATATCTAAGAATGCAAAAGTATTGATGGATTCAAATACTTTTCGTGAAGGAATTTCACCTGCTATAATTTTACAGAATATACAATTTGGATTATTCATTTTTACTCATCTCTACTATAAATGATCAATTAGAATTTTTACTCTTACTCCATTTAAGGTTAGCCCTCCAATAAATTCTACTGGTTTTTGAAAAATCGCTCCAAATTTGTATCCAAAGTAATATCCAAATAACAACAAAACAGATCACTTCCAAATACCGAATGTTTGGAAGAGGTATTTGAACATAGGTATTCGAATATATTAATACCTACAAGCCAAAAATCGAACCTCAAGCCCAGATTGGCGCAGAAGTTGCAAAAGACGCATTGGCAAATGAGAAAACGTCATTTCCAAAGCCCATTTTAGAACCCACTAACCTATGGTCACTATTGAATAAAATGTTTTAAGAAACGGATTGTAAAATAATCCAATTTCTAAAAAAAAAGGGGTTGCAGAGAAATTTTATTTTGATTCTTTAGATTCTTCCTAAATTATCGGTTATTCTTCGCGCATTATCAGATAATGTGTAGAATTTTTGTCTTCCGTCTTTTTGGGATTCGATAATTCCAAAACTGGCTAACCTTTGAGTATGGAAGGTTATTGCTTGGGGAGATACCTGAGCTACATTCGATAACGTTTGATGACTCGCAACATTTTCTCGAATCAGATGTTGAATCAGAACTTGGGGCGTTTTCCTTCGTAAAGACGTAATTATCGTCTCTCTAAGACTTTCCATTGCTTCATTCCGATCGTCTGGTGAGACATTCCGATTTTTTTCTTGATTTGTTGCAAAGAAGCATTTATATCTTCCATCTCGAATAGCACGAATTAATCCATGTTTTTCCAACACAGATACGTGATATTGCACGACTCCCATTTTTTTATCGAGCAAACGACAAATCTTTCGAAAATGTAATCCTTCATTTTCTCGAATTAATTCAAAGATGGCGTTTCGGGTTCCTTGCTCAAGTACATCTTCTTTTTTAAAATCACGCCCGTATCGTCGTCGAGTGCCACTATAACTGGCCATACACGAGGATACAAGGTAAAGAAGCGCGTTCTTCATTTTTTCAGTTTTTTCCGGCATTGTTAAAAA
>CAYPTZ010000335.1:0-4705 GCA_964413395.1 uncultured archaeon
AGGGATCAAATATTCAATTGAAGCGATGAGTCGATTGAAATCAATTGTTATGAATTTATCAGAAAAAGGTAAATTAAATCGGTATTGCAATCCAAATTAGTTTTTTGTTTTGGTTTATTTTTTTAAATTTCAAACCCACGAGATTGCATTGATAAACTTAAATTCATTGATAAATCAATTATATTGAGTAGGCTTGGAATTAAAACTGGGCCTAATTTCCACAAATGCATCCTATATCCTCTAGATTCTTGGTATGCTGTTGTTAATTTTATCTGTTTAATAAGTAGTGGAAAAAAAGTAATTGCGACTGTTATAGCTATGCACATTTTTTTGGGAATTCTAATTGTTCTAAAAGCTATAATCATTTCGTGAGGTGGGGTAATTTCTGTAAAAATAAATGCTCCAATAAATAAAATTGACATAGTAATAAAATAATGATAAAATTCCTCAAAAGCTATTTTCCAAGAATAATCGATAAAATAAAACAAAATCAAAATACTGATGAAATTTAATAATATAAATTTCAAAAATCCCTTAATTCTAAAGATTTTTACATCTATCATAAATGAAATTAGAATTTCGCTTATTAAAAAAATCCAGCGAAATGATATAAATTTTGGTAAAAATGCAAAAATATTTAGTAAAAAAAGTAGTCCTAATTTTAATATTGGGTGAATATGATATTTATAGTGATTATATGAACGTGAATAATCAATATTGACTGATGAAAATTGAGTATTTATTGTTTCATTCAATTTTTCCAACACCATTGGGCTTTTTTCTCTAAAATATCTTCTTTATTGACTTGATTGATATTATTATTTTGAACATATAGGAATTTATCACAAATTTCACCTAATATCCAAGGATCTTGCTCAATGATAATAATGGTAATACCAAATTGTTCATTTAATATCTTCAACCATTTTTTTAATCCATTTTTTGATATATTATCCAAATGGGCAGATGGTTCATCCAATATTAGAATTTTAGGGTGGGTTGCTATAATAGAAGCTAAGATAACTCTTTGTTTTTGACCTGCTGATAAATTAATTGGAAATTCATTTGATAATTCTGAAATACCTAAGAAATTCATTGCTTCATTAGCCCACTCAAGATTTAATCTTAAATTTTTTAGTCCAAATTCAATTTCATCTTTAACGCTATTGCTAAATAACTGTGAATTTAAATCCTGAAAAACCATACCAATTGATTTTGCAATTTTATAAATCGGTGTTTTTTTTATATCCATCCCATCTGCTTGAATATTTCCTTTTAAATATCCTCGAATAGAATGAGGTATTAATCCTTTTAAAATAAATCCTAGAGTAGTTTTTCCCGTTCCTGATTTTCCTGTTAATGCGACAATCTCTGTCTTTTTAATGTTAAAAGAAACATTTTTCAATATCCATTTATCTTTTTTATATGCAAAGAATAAATTATCGACTTGAATTATTGGTTTATTATTAACATAATTATCATTTATCATAGAAATCATCCATTTATCTTCAAATAATAAAAAAAAGTTATTTAAATTAAATTAAACAAGATTTAAGGATTTATTGCATATTTATAAATTTTTCATAGATTGCTGTTTTTTTAATAGAAATAAATAAATAATAACCAATCAATGAACCTAATATACAAGGAATCGCTGAAATAAAACCACAAATTATTGCAAACAAGAAAAATGGGCCTCCAAATCCTATTATAGGGATTGTCACAATACCCGAAATATCTATAGTTGAGTTGAATAAATTACTGAAAGCAGTAACAAATGGTAATTGGAAAGCTTGCCATATGATAAAAAGAAGCATCCACCAAAATATCGAACCAATTATTGAACCAAATATAATTTTTATGCTCTTCTTATCAAAACTTAATGCTAAATCTAAAAAGAAACCTATCATAAAGCCAACAACAATTTTATATACTCCTGCAACTCCACCAAACATTGCAGTAGGTATAGATAATATTCCAAAGATTGTTAGATATATTGTTATGGTTTCATATTTATCCACCATTAATTTGGTAAAAGTAATAAAAATAAAATTTATAGGAACCATTATAAAAATTCCTGCTATAATGTGGCCTAATAGTGTTTTTAATGGAGGGCTTACAACTAAATCAAATATTACATTCATAGCACACATTAATCCAATTAAGATTATTTCTGGTAAATTTATTTTAAATTTTTCTTTATCCATAGTTAACAGCTTAATCAATTTTAAATGAAAGAAAAAGAATTTCCTAATATTTCAAAGTTCTTTAAAAAAATGAACATTATATGATCATAATATAAAATTAATGATGGTTATTAAATTAAGATTAAAACTTCTAAAAGAAGAATCATACAATAGTTAATAAGAAAAAAGAATTATAGGTTTTTGATTTAAAAAAAAACAAATTATCTTCGTTTTCCTGCTTTATGAATTGCCATTCCATGAATATCTTCCACAGCTTCTAAAACTATTTCACTTAAAGTTGGGTGACTATGAATGACGCTCGCCATTTGATATGTAGTTAACCCTAGTCTCATGGCTACAGAAACTTCTGAGATCAATTCTGGTGCAGATTCACCAATACATGAGGCTCCAACGATTTTATCTGAACGTTTATCTGCTATTACCATCATAAAACCAATTTCTTCACCCATACATTTTGCTTTACCTGAACTTGTGTAATAAAATCTGCCAACTAAAATTTCTCCATATTTTTCCTTAGCTTCTTTTTGTCTTAACCCAACACTTCCGATATTAGGATGTGTAAAAGTCGTTGCAGGAACTGTTGCAAAATCTGACTTTTTAGGATATACTCCATCAAATCCTCCAATCGCACTTAGTGCATTTGCAACTGAAATGTCTCCTTGATAACTTGCAAAATGTGCAAGCATTAGTATTCCTGTGCAATCGCCAATCGCATAGATTCCGGGAAAAGAAGTTTCCATAGTTTCATGGTTAATTGAAATTGCTCCTCTTTGAATATGAATTTGAAATTTCTCTAAACCTAAATTATCAATTACTTTTTTCCTTCCTATTGAAACCAAACACATATCTGCATCAAATTCTTGCTTTTTTCCTTTCTCACTTTCTTCTGGTGCCAAATTCGCATCACAAATTGTTGCTTTGACCCCTTTATCTGTTTTTACTACAGAAAGAACATTTTTACTTTCATAAATTGAAATATTTAATTTTTTAAATTCTTTTTTTATTGTTTTAACGATGAGTTTTTCTTCATTTGCTAAAATTGTAGGAAGATATTCTAAAAGGATAACTTTAGTACCATATTGTGCAAAAATATTGGCAAATTCACATCCTATAACTCCTCCTCCAATAATTATCAAGGATTTTGGATTTGTATTAAATCCTTTTTTTACATCTAAAATATCATCACTATCTAAAATATTTTTATGATCAATATTAAATGCAGGAATGGCAGCAGGGGCAGAACCTGTTGCTAAAATTACTCTTTTGCCTTTAATATTTGTTTCTTTGCCGTCATTTAACATAATAGAAACATCAAAGTTAATATAAATATTTCCCCCCAATAGTGAACCAAAACCATAAAAAATTGAAACTTTTTTGGCTTTGCATAATCCAGAAATTCCATCGGTTAATTCTTTAACAATTTTATTTTTACGTTCTATTGCTATTGAAAAATTAGGAGTTATTTCGCCATTTATTTGTATACCGAATTTTTCCGCTTTTTCTCTAACATCTGCTAAAAATTTGGTAGATGAATATAGTGCTTTAGTTGGTATGCAGCCTCGATTTGAGCAAGTTCCCCCCAAAACATCGTCTTTTTCAATAAGTGCTACCTTAGCACCATAAGATGCTGCACGTATTGCTGAATGATATCCTCCTGGCCCTGATCCTATAATGATTAGATCAAATACCTCAATATCTGACATAATTATGAATTAGTTGAATAAACAAAAAAATTTTGTGTTAATGGTTTATTATAGTATGCTAAAAGCTTAAATTTAGTTATTTACGAAAAAAATGTAAAAAAAAAATGACTATATTTTGGATTTGAACAATTTCTTTTACTAAAAAAACTCTTTTTCTCCTAAAATTAAGATTTTTTGTATGAATATATCTATAATAATAAAAAAAAAATTTAAATTAGAAATTTAGTGCATTTTATCTTCATAAAAAAAAGTAGGTTCATAGGTTGGTGGCCATATTGGTTTATTATCTAAAATGATATTAATTTCTTCTAAATCATCTTTAGATAATTTAACATTTGAAGCTTGAACATTTTCTATTATGTGATCAGGTTTAGATGCTCCAATTATAGCACATGATATTTCAGGACGTCTTAGAATCCAAGCTAAAGCTAAATTTCCTATTGAGATATCTAATCTCTTTGCAACTTCAATTAATTTTTTAACTTTATCAAAATTTTCTTTAATTAAATCATTTTTAATAAAATCTGAATGAGTTGCACGACTACCTTCTGGAATTCCACTATTATATTTTCCTGTTAAAATACCTTGAGCAAGAGGTGAAAAAACTGTAATTCCCATTCCATATCTTTTTGTTGTTTCCATAATTTCCAATTCAATATTTCTTCTTAACATATTATAGACTGGTTGTTCCACAATAGGCGGATGCGCATTTAAATCTTTAGCTATTCCATTTATTCTTTCAAGTTGAGCTGCACTCCAAACTGAAGTCCCCCAATGTAGAATCTTACCATCATG
>CAYPTZ010000336.1:0-3910 GCA_964413395.1 uncultured archaeon
AATCAGCCAGAATACGTTTTCATACACGGAATTGACTTCAAACAAACGATATAACAACTATGCCATGGACTGATTTTACTTTTATTTTTTTATCGATATTTTAATAAATAATTATAAGAATAAATATGATTAATTTGAAAAAAATTCATATTATATGTCCTATTTGTTCAAAAAATAAACGAATTTTAATTCCTGAAGATATATTTGAAATTGATGAAGGATCTTTATTGAAATATCCAATTAATCAAGGTATTATTTGTTCTCATCAATTTATTTTAGTATTAGATTATAATTTTTCTATCAGAGATTATGAAATACCTAAATCAAGTATTGTTTTTAAAACATATTTCAACAAAACAAAAGAGCAAAATCTTCTATATGATTTTTCCTTATTTTAATGTAGATAAAAAAAAAAATACTTTAGTATTCATGTCTTTTTTTTTAAAAAAATTAATATTTTTTATTATTTAAAATATTTACTTTAAAAGATTAACTGTATCTTATATAGCTAAAATTTTTTCTGAAAAAAAAATATAAACTCATATTATCTTAAAGATATTAGATAAAAAAAAATAAATAAATAAATAAATAATTATCGAATAATGGGGCGATTAGAGATGGCTATAGAAAAAGATAAAAATTCCAATGAAACTATTGAGAAAGAAAAAGACTCAAATTATTTAATTACTTATACAAGACATTTGGAAAGGCGTTTACGTAACCTTGAATCAACTAAATCAAAAATTGAAAGGGAATTATTATCAAGTCAACGAGATTTAGCTAATTTACGGCAAGAACTTGATAGATTAAGGCAACCTCCTCTTATATCTGCAACATTAACTGATGTATTAGAAGATAAACGAGCTGTGGTGAAATCAAGTTCAGGTCCATCATTCATTGTAAATGTAGCAAGAAAAGTTGATTTTGATATTTTAAAAGTCAATGATAGGGTTGCCTTAAATCAAAGAACGTTCTCAATAATGGAAAGATTACCAACTGTTGTAGATCCTTTGGTCCAAGTAATGGAAATTTGTGAAAGACCTTCTGAATATACATACGCTGATATTGGAGGATTAGAAGAACAGTTACAAGAAGTAAGAGAAACGGTAGAATTACCACTTACAAAGCCTGAATTATTTATAAAAGTTGGTGTTTTGCCCCCAAAAGGAATTTTATTATTTGGAAGTCCAGGAACTGGAAAAACCATGGTTGCAAAAGCAGTTGCTAATGCTACAAATGCTACTTTCATTAGAATTATTGGAAGTGAACTCGTACAAAAATTCATTGGTGAAGGTGCAAGAATGGTTCGTGAATTATTTGATATGGCTAGGAAAAAAGCTCCAGCCATAATTTTTATTGATGAATTAGATGCTATTGGCTCTAAGAGGCTGCAAGTTGCAACATCTGGTGATCGAGAAGTTCAAAGGACTTTAATGCAACTTCTGAGTGAATTGGATGGATTTATGAGTAGAGGTGATGTTCGTATCATTGGTGCAACAAATAGGCCCGATATACTTGATCCTGCTCTATTAAGGCCTGGAAGGTTTGATAGATTAATAGAATTTCCACCTCCAAATGATGAAGCTCGAAAACAAATATTTCAAATTCATACTAAAAATATGAATATTGACACTAAAGCTCAGAATTTCAAACAATTTCTTTCAGCTACAGAAGGTGCAACTGGAGCAGAAATAAAGGCAATTGTGATGGAATCAGGTATGCTTGCTATACGAAGAGATTCAGATATTGTTACTGTCGAAGATATTAAAAATGCTATTACTAAAGTAGTAAAAGGTGCAAAAAAGACACATAATAGATTTGAACTGTACGCTTAAATATATTTTTTAACTATTTTTCGTTTTATTATTTAGTATTGGAGTTAATTACATGAATTTAGAAAAAAAAAAAACTCTTTTTAATGAAATTTTTAATATTTTAAAATATCAATTTAATGAAGATTTTGCACAAATTTTTTTATCAAATTATGATGATATGAAAATTTCTTTTTCAAAAAAAACGGGAAAAATTAAACATATATATCTTGATGATACTTTATGTGCATCCTATAAATCACAATTAGGTAAATTTACATTAAGTTTGGATTATGGAGGATCTATACTTTCTAAATTAAAGTTTCCTTGTTTTAGAGTGGTAGTTCAAAATGATATATCTGATTTCATTAGAGAAGGAAAATCCGTTTTCTCAAAACATGTCATAAATATTGATTATAATTTGAATATTGGGGATGAAGTCTTTATTGTTGATGAACAGGATAGTTTATTAGCTATTGGTAAATTATTTTTACCATCACAAGATATAATGCAGTTTAAAGATGGATGTGCTGTAAAAGTAAGAAAAGGAGTAAAATCAAAAATAATTAAAAAATTAAAAAATTATATGTATAAAAATTAAAAATAAAAAGGGAAAAAAAAAATGGGGAAATTACCAAAATCTTTGCAACAAAAAAAAAGAAATGCACGCTCAATACGAACTCAAGGTTCATCTTCTATGGGCAATTCACCTGTGTCAAACAAAGGTCTTAATAGACAGGCTCGTCGTCGAATGCAACAGCAAGGAATGGAAGGGATGGAACAAATAGATGCTCAAAAAGTAATAATTCAGATAAATGATGGTGAAGATCTCATTATTGAAGATCCTCAAGTTATAAAAGTTAATCAACAGGGTATGGAAGTTTACCAAGTTATTGGAAACGCTAAAAAAATGAATTCTGGTGAAAATATTGATAATAATAGCGCTGAAAATATGATTAAAGAAAATATTATTAATAATGAGAATGAAGAATTTGAAAATGAGGAATTTAATACAGAAATTACTGATGAAGATATAAAGCTTGTAATGATGCAAACAGGAGTATCTGAAAAAAGTGCAAAAAATGCTTTAGTTGATGCTAATGGTGATCTGGCTAAAGCTATTATTAATTTAAAAACAAAATAAAATAAATTTCGTCAATGTTCCAAAATTTTTTTAATATTTATTTAACTTTTTGTTTATGAAAAATGTCCGTTATCGCACAAAAAAAATCTCAGCTGAAAAAAGGACCAGAAATGATATTACTATTCATGGGACTAACCTTTATCGTACTTGATTTAGCACTGTATATTATATTCTTGATGACAGGTGAAGATATGTCAACAACTATTATGATTCCTATATTATTCTTTTTAATGCTAGCTGGCACCTTTTTAGGATTGGGAAGTAATTTAAAGGAAAATAAGAATGATTTGAAATTATTAGATAATTGGAAAAATTCAATTATTGCTTTGGGAATTATAGTTGCTTTTGTTATTTGTACTTATATGTGGTAAATTGTAAGATATTTATTGAAATCTTATTATTATCCGTATTTTTTTTCTGCTTTATTCTAATAATTAAATTTTAAAAATGAAAATAAAAAATTTTTTTTTTTTTGAACTATTGAAAATTATTTAAACTATATAATTCTTTCATTTTCGATTGAATTAAGTTCAAGAATTCTCTATTTGGAGTTCCTAATGCCATATTATTTGCGGTTCGATATAATTCTAAGGCATCTTTATGGAATCCATGTCGTTCCAAAATATATGCTTTCTCAGTTAAAGTTTTTGCTAAACCTAATCGATTAGGAAATTGTTGCTTTATTTCAATTATTTTTGAATACAATTCTAAAACCAAATTGTAATTTTTATCCAATTTTGCACGTTGAATTTCTTGTTCCAATCTATATAGATCCACTAAATCATGCATTGTTTCCATAATAATGCAATGAAATTTAAAAATTTGAAATAATATAATATTTAGAAAGATATCTCGATATTTTTTAAAGAACACATAAGACATTTTAACCTTTTTAAATATATTTTATAATAATGGATGATCAAAACCAAAATAAATCATCAAATATATAAACAAA
>CAYPTZ010000336.1:3920-4697 GCA_964413395.1 uncultured archaeon
ACAAAAGTATCTATTGAAATAAAGTGTAATATTGAAGGGGAATTCTCTAAAATTGACCTAATATTTAGTACAGATAATGGTCATTCTTGGTATTCTATTAAGATGGAAAAAAATGAATCAATATATTCAACAATAATTCCTGAAATTCCTACGGGTATGAAAATATTATACTTATTTAAGGCAATTGGGATGAATGAAGAAGAATATATCGAAGATAATAATGGTATGTATTATTATGAAATAGCTGGCCAAGATTCAGATATTTCCCCCTCTAAATTAAATTCTGATCCTTCCGAAAATAACATTTTAGGGATTGAAAAAGGACTTGAAATTATTGAATCAGAAAACAGTTTTGATTTAAATATTAAAGAATTCGATCCCACTAAAACAATTAGACTTCAAAATAGTGAATCTTTCGATATAGTTAAAAATAGCTATATTAAAAACAATTCTAATGATATTAAGGATTTAGATCATAATTCTAAAAGTACTCAATTAGAAAATAAAAAAAAAACTGATAATTCTGAATTAAAAGATAGAATAATTCGACCTATAGTGCCTTATAATCCATTTTCTGCAGATTATGGTGATTTAGAAAATACAAATTATGCTCTTAATTCTTTTTCTCAGATAATAGATGAAAGATTAACTTCACTTCCACAAAAGAAGGGGAGTTTTAAAAACCACCCTCAACTTGATAATTTAAAAAGATGTAACAAATGTAAGGCAAACTTAAATCCAAAATGGAGAATATGCCCAATTTGTGGGATAAAAGTA
>CAYPTZ010000337.1:0-4688 GCA_964413395.1 uncultured archaeon
ATAATATTTAACCAAATAGCTATTATAAGTTATTTTTTATATTAAATATTTATTTAACAGGCTAAATCTTTAATATATTAATAGTGTTCAATGTTCAAATATAGTAAAGATATCCATGAAGTCAAAATATTTTGCCCAAATTGTGATAGAAATCTCAAATTTCGTATCCCACAAGAAGAATTAGAAAAAACAAGAGAACTTTACCCATTTACGTTTCGATATATTCATGGTCAACCTCCACATAGTGTTACTTTATACATAGATAAAAAACATGATATTAGAGGGCAAGAATTTGGAGATTCTATTAAATTATCCAATGAAATAATTTCAAACATATTTAACTCACGAAAAAATCAAATTGAACATAATCCTGGAATAGTTATGAAATCTGTATTAAACACATTTTCAACAATTATTAATTCTTATGTTCCTGAAAGTGAAGAACTCAATTATAAAATTGGTACGAAACTTGGACAAGAATTTAAAGATTTTTTTAGACCAAAAGAATTACCAGAAATTGTCGAAGACCTTAGAAGATTTTGGAAAAAGAATGGTTTTGGTGATTTAGAAGAAGTAGCAATAAACGATGGAACAGTTCAATTTAGTGTGTATGATTGTTTCGAATGTGCCTATATGCCAAATATTCAAAGACGAGTATGTAAATTAGACGAAGGATTTTTAACAAGTATTATGGAAGGACTCTATAAGAAGAAATATAAAGTAACAGAATTAGAATGTTATGCAGAAGGAAAAGATCGCTGTACTTTTGAGATTAAAGAAATGGGTAAAAATATAATTTAAAAGAAATAAGAATAAGATTTTTTTTAATTGTCTTATGTACAAATTATAATTAAGATGGTACTAGAAAAGCTTGAACCAAAACTAGTATGGGATATTTTCGAAAATTTGGTTGCTAAGAGCCCAAGACCTTCAGGAAAGGAAGAAATTATCCGTAAAAATATAAAAGCTTGGGTAAAAGCACGTTCCAATGAAAGGAATATTGAAATTCTTATAAAGGAAGATAAAATTGGAAACTTAGTGTTAAAAATTCCAGCATCAAAAAATTGCAAACAATTACCTTCTGTTATTTTACAAGCACATTTGGATATGGTATGTGAAACAAATAGAAAAGACGGTTTTGATTTCAATAATTCACCCATTCCTATAAGAATTCAAAAGAATAACGAATGGATCGATGCCGATGGTACAACACTAGGAGCAGACGACGGAATTGGACTTGCCCTTTCATTGGCAGTGAGTTTTTGTAATGATTCTAAATTTAATCATGGACCATTGGAATTATTATTTACAGTCGAAGAAGAAACCGGATTAACAGGCGCCTTTGGGTTAGATAATAGTTTTTTTAGATTAGAAAGTCAATATTTGGTCAATTTAGACGGAGGGACTTTGGGGACAATAATAATCGGATGTGCTGGAGGTGCCATAACAGAATTAACAAAAAACAGAATAAATATTCAGCAACCACTTGAAGAGGAAATTCAATTTTTTCAATTAAAAGTGTTTGGATTAAAAGGAGGACATTCAGGTGTAGAAATACATCATCCATTAGCAAACGCTAATGTTCTTATTACTCAGTTTTTATCAATTTTAAAGAATGAAACAAAAATATATTTATCCCAATGGAATGGTGGAAAGATGTCAAATGCCATACCAAGAGAATCAATTGTGAAATTTGCATTACCTAGTAAAAATATTGAGATTCTAAAACATAAATTTTCAAACTTTAAATCAAAAATTTTTGAATATTATAATCCTACAAGTCAAGAGGATATTATCTTAGAACCAAATATGAATATAACTCTCGAGTTAAGTAATGAATCAGAAATCATCAGTGCTAAAGTTACTTCTCAAGTAATATCAAGCCTTAATCTAATCCCTCACGGGGTTATTCGATTTTCCCCTTCAATACCTAATCTGGTTGAAACATCAAATAATTTTGCAATTATTAAAAGTAATCAAAAAGAAATTGTTATCACGACCTTCACACGTAGTAGTATAAATAATGAATTAATAAATTTTAAGGAATTATTAAAAAATATCGCGTTTTTAGCAGAATGGGAAATCAATTTCAAATCCACTTATTCTGGATGGAAACCAGAACCAAATCGCTCCTTTGTAAAATATATCCAAAAGAAATATGAAGAAAAATTAGGTCGTTCAGTGCGAATTGAAGCAATTCATGCTGGTTTAGAATGTGGAATATTAGGAGATAAATTAAAGGAAATTCAAATGGTTTCAATGTTACCAATCACGGAGGGAGAACATACTCCTGATGAGCGAGTAAATATTTCTAGCGTTGGCTTTATATATGAGTTATTAAAAGAAATTTTAATGAATATAAAGAATATTAAATGAAAGGTTTTTTAATTATTCACATATTTTTATAATAAATCTAATTTAAGTTCGTTCTTTCATTCTTCTACTTAAGTATGTCTAAGGAACAAAAATACCCTCAATTATTCGCAATGTGGATGGCCATTTTTAGCGATATTATTGGTTTTACATTATTAATCACAGTGTATCCCGCATTATTGGAGGAGTTTAATTTAGATCCTCTGAAAGTTGGAGGAATTTTAGCAATTAATGGACTTTTTTCATTTATATCAGCCCCAATTTGGGGTAGATTATCTGATAAATATGGAAGAAAACCAATGTTATTGGTATCCCAATTTGGAACTTTTTTAGGTTTTATGATATTAGCTTTTTCAAATAATATCGAAATGGTCATATATTCAAGGATTATTGATGGAATTTTTGGAGGAAATTTTCCAATAGGTAAAGCAGTTATTAATGATATAGTTGAACCCCAAGATATGGCAAAAGAAATGACCAATATAGGATTATTTCATAACTTAGCAAATATTATTGGTCCCGCATTGGGAGGAATTCTATTTGAGCAATATGGACTTATGGGTCCAGGGTTATTAGCTGCAGGAACCTCAGTTTTTACATTTATAATTACTTTAAGAAATTTAGAGGAGACTGCACCTAATAAAATCGAGATTAATAAGGACAAAATCTCAAATATCGAAAAATATTCTTCCAATCATCCAACAAATAATCATCAGATTAAAAAATGGTATAAAAATAGCTCTTTAAAGCGAGCATTAGTAATATTTGGATTATCTTCTATTGGATTTATGACACTGGTTTCAAATTTTGCGATGTTTTCATCAATACACTTAAATATTGGTGCAAAACAAATGGGAATATTCTTAGCTATCGCAGGAATTTTCCAATTGATAATACGATTTACATTATATGTTCCATCACTTAAGAAATTTGGAGAAATAAAATTAGTTAAATATGGATTTATAATATATCTTTTTGCTTACGGATTTATTGGATTAGTGGGAAACGCAATTCAATTATTACTAATTTTATTACTTATGAGTTTCGCAACTAGCGCCACTCGAGGAGGATTAAGCGCATTTATCAGCAATTTAGCAGAACCAGAAGAAAGGGGAAAAGTACAAGGAATCTCATCATCATTGGACACATTTGCTCAAATTGCGGGCCCATTAGTGGGAGGTGCACTTCTAACTTACTTCTCTGCATCATATTTTGGAATATTTTCTTGGATATTTATGTTTACCGCATTATTAGTATTGGGGCTATCAAAAGAAATGAAAAAGGAACTGCAAAATAAAAAAAAAAAATTTCTCAAAGATAAAGGAATTTTAAAGACTTAGAAAATATTTGATAATTCAATAATACTATTATTTTTTATTCGCAGCATAATAGCGCAACTTTATCTTGAAATTGTGAAAATTGTGCAATTTCCCCTGTCCAATGTTTGAGATTTTGGTGAAATTCTGATACTAACTGATCTGAAATTTGTTTCAAAGTTTCCTTAATTTTTCTTTCTTTAATTTCTGGCCTAGATCGACCAACAAAAATAAGATCCTTCATCTTTTCATTCAAACTGATCATTAATTTGGAATCTTTCATAACAATTGCATTCATCTGGCCATTTGCAATCGTTTCTATAGCAGAAAAATAACAGGTGAATAATAAAGGATCTAAAGGTTTTTTATCAATTATACTTGGTCCCTTGGCATGTAACAGACTTACTCCAGCCCGATTAAAAACCCATAATTCCAGTAATTTATTTTTAATTTTCATCATTATTATTAAGTTAATATAATCTCCAGTAGTACTTTTATGCTTTTCTTATAAAATTCTTTCAAATGAATTAGATTAAAATTAAAATAATTCTAATTTTTTATGTTTTTTGAGTATAAATACTACTTTAATTTTTTATTTTCAAAGATATCCCCACGATATTACGTAGATGTTATATTTGGATTATTGACTTTCTAAATATGTAAATATTTTAAAGAAAGAAATTTAAAATTAAAATTAGTCATGAATTTATCATAAAAATTCAATTAGTTTTGAAAAAAAAAAAAAAAAAAAGGCAATAATTTATGACAAATATGAAAATCTTTTTTATCTTTTTCTCTTTAAAAATCAAAAAAATATCTTTATCAGTTAGTTCCCAAAAATTTTAGAATTATTTCAATAACTCCCGACAATAATCGAAAAAAAATCAATAGAAATTCCTAAAATTTTCTAATAAAAAAAAAAAAAACCAATAGTAATTATTTTACTTTTTTTGACGAGTTTTGAAGAACAAATATGAAGCAATAGATAAAGCTATAACA
>CAYPTZ010000338.1:0-1846 GCA_964413395.1 uncultured archaeon
TTAAATAGTTTATTGGTTTTAATATCTTTAATCATAATTTAAGATTTTTAAAATAATCATTTCACCATTTTCACCATTTTATGATTTCAGATGTATGATTTGAAAGTTAGAGAGATGTATTAAAAATTAAAAAGTGAAAAAATATGCAAAACAGATTATTAATTATATCAAATAGATTACCAGTTTCAATAGAAAAAGAAAATGATAAAATAATATATAAAAGAAGTCTTGGAGGGCTAGCCACTGGTTTAGATTCATTTCATAAAGATAAAAATAGTTTATGGGTAGGTTGGCCTGGTGTCGATTTAGAGGATATTAAAGATCAGACTGATGAAATTCAGGATTATTTATTAAAAGAATTTGATTGTTTTCCAGTTTATTTTACTAAAGAAGAAATAGAAAAAAATTATGAAGGTTTTTGCAATACAACCATTTGGCCTTTGTTCCATTATTTTACTCAGTTTTCAACATTTGATCATGAATTATGGAAATATTATAAAGAAGCCAATTTAAAATTCTGTCAAGCAATAGTTGCAATTTATCAGCCCAATGATATAATATGGGTTCAAGATTATCATCTAATGTTATTACCAAATATGATTAGAATGAAAATTCCCGATGCGTCTATTGCGTATTTTTTACATATCCCATTTCCGTCTTATGAAATTTTTCGATTATTACCTTGGCGTGAAGAAATTTTAGAAGGAATTTTAGGTTCTGATTTAATTGGATTTCATATTTTTGATTATGAAAGGCATTTTCTTAGTAGTGTTCAAAGAATATTATCATATGATATTAATATAAATCGAATAGATGTCAAGGGACGTATTATAAAAGTCGATACTTTTCCTATGGGTATTGATTATAACCTTTTTGTAAAAACGGCTAATAGTTCACAAGTAAAGAAAAGAGCTAAAGAAATAAGAAAAGATATAGGAAATGCTAAAATAATTTTATCAATAGATCGTTTAGATTATACTAAAGGAATTAAATTACGTTTAGAAGCTTTTGAGCAATTTTTAATTAGATATCCCGAATATCAAGAAAAAATTGTTTTAATTTTTATCATAGCTCCTTCAAGGGGCCAAGTTGAAGAATATCAAAATTTAAAAAAAGAAATTGATGAATTAGTAGGTCGAATAAATGGAAAGTTTGGGATTATAGAATGGACTCCTATTCTATATCGTAATAAACCTTTAGGATTGGAAGAATTAACTGCAATTTATCAAATCTCAGACATCTTATTAATTACTCCCATTCGAGATGGTATGAATTTAATAGTTAAAGAATATATTGCATCTAAATTAGAAGCAAATGGCGTTTTAATTTTAAGTGAAACAACAGGAGCTGCAAAACAATTATTTGAGAGTGAAATTATAAACCCTAATAATCAGAATCAAATTATCGAGGCAATTAAAACTGCGTTAGTTATGCCTGATCAGGAAAGAGAAACTAAAATTGTCCATATGCAAAAGACAATAAAAAATTATGATATTATTCATTGGGCCGAAGATATTCTAGAAAATCTCAAACAAATCAAAGAGGATCCTTGGGATAAAACGATCAATTTTATGAGTTCTCAAAGTCATTTTCAATTGATAAATGAATATAATAAATCTCAAAAACGATTAATTGTACTAGATTACGATGGAACTTTAGTCCCTTTCTTTAAAGATCCGAAAGATGCTAAGCCAGATAAAGAAATAATTAATTATTTAAGGCAATTAAGTTCTGATCCAAAAAATACTGTAGTTATAATTAGTGGAAGAGATAAAAATACTTTATCTGATTGGTTTGGAGATTTAAATGTTGGATTAATTGCGGAACATGGGTTATGGAAGAAATT
>CAYPTZ010000338.1:1856-4679 GCA_964413395.1 uncultured archaeon
GTCCAATATTAGAAAAATATGTTAATAAAACCCCGGGTTCATTTATTGAAGAAAAAGATTTTTGTTTAGTATGGCATGTCCGAAAAGTCGAAAAGGAATTAGCAGAAATAAGGCAAAAAGAATTAGTAAATTTATTACAAAACCTTACTATAGGTCAGGATTTAGCTATTCTCGATGGAAACAAAGTAGTAGAAATTAAGAATTCGATTTTTAATAAAGGATATTCAATATCCAGTTTTCTTAATGAGAATCAATATGATTTCATATTAGTAATGGGTGATGATGTTACTGATGAAGATATGTTTGATGTAGTAGAATCCATTGAAAATGCTTTTTCAATTAAGATTGGTTCTAATCGTAGTAAAGCTAAATATAATTTACTTACAGTAGAGCATTCTCGTAAATTATTAAAAAATCTTATCGAAAATCAATAAAATTTGTAAAGAGACTTAGAAAATGTGTTTCAATTTAATAAAAAAATCATTATGAGGATCTATCAACTTTTTTTAAATTATGTTTTTTGTTCATTTGGGCAATAATATTTACGTTTATTCAAATTCTATCTCAATTTATATTTTGTCGATTTTTTTCGCTTGCTTACTATTATAATAGCTTAAATCCATGATTTATTAAATTTATTTGTATATATTGTGCATCATATCCTTCCCGCATCTGTGAAAAAGCCGTTGGTGTTTGAAATTAATCACATCGACCTAATTTATGACAAGCAAGTATCTTTAAAAGATCAAGGATTAAAATCATATATCGATGTTTTGCTGCTTGGTCAATACTGCGTACATTCATACGTCTTGCATGATACACTAAGGTATTATGCGAAAATAAGCGTTCGATTATTGTTTGGAGATTATATAATTTAGTACAATCTTCAAGCGACTAATTAGGAGGGAAAAAAACGTGATTTAAGCGGACATTCTCACTAAGTTCAATAATATTTTGTTTTTTAACATTTTTAGGGGCATTAAGCATATCAATTGTACCTTGTTTCGCTAAAAACGTAAATTTTTAAGAGAATAAGGTTCTGCATCGGCAAGAATAATTAATGGTTTTGGATTGTTTTGTGAATAATAATACGATATTGTATCAAAAAAGATCGTTTTATCATTAATATTGGCAGGAAAAAGCATACAGAAAATACACAATACAATATCTCCACAATAGGCATATAATGTGGAGACCATATATCCAACTCCAAGAAATTTATTATTGTGGCGACCAAGTCCTGCATCACGATCTTTATAAAATTTAGCATGCTTAGATTTATAATCAGAAGCATATGAATGTATGAATTGACAATCCCAAATAAGTATTCGATATGAAATTAATTTTCTGGCATATAATTCTTTAATTAAACTATGCAAAAATGTTTCAAATGCATCTAATGGGACAACATGGAAAAAGTCACTAAAATCTTGATCTCTGGGAATGAAATTAGGCGTTTTCAATAACGGAAGTAGCGCTTTTGGGTTCAAAATGGACAATATACGCCAAAATTGAGCATATATTTCGATTCGTAAATGAATACGAAGACATTCATAAATGAACATATCGTGAAGGCAAGGTATTTTACGCATTAAATTTTGTGATTCTAAAGAGGTTTCCCAAGAGTCCCAATGATTTAAATTGGCTAAGTGAAATAGATCATCGAAATATCCTTGAAATCCTTTAGCTTCCCAATATAACACGCAATCAATTAAACGCAAATTTGCTCTTCCTTCATCTGTTGGTGATTTAAAATGATGTGGAAACCGAAAAATATAATTCATATTCATAATACCGCCGTTGTGCTTTATGAAATAATCAAGTAGATTTGTTTCCTTAGTTGAATGAAATTTAGGGGGTCTGCCTCGTTTTTTAGGTTTGTGATGGAGACTAAAGGCTTTTTTACCTTGTCTATATTCAGAAGGATCAGACATATTAAAAATAATGATTACTTTTAAACCAATATAATCATTTATCTGATATTGGATAAAATTTGATTTCTTTTTATACCTTTGAACTAGCAAGCAATCATTCTCCGAATTTAAATGAGTAAATAATATAGTGTATTATCGGTAATAAGTCTTTCGTAAATTAAATTCGATATTTTAACAGATGAAGTAATAATAGAAATTATTATGATAAATTTAATCAGGTAATTAACTCAATTTAAGTTACAACCATGAGGGAAAGTAAATCGGTAATTCATGATTTTATTTGAGGAAAAAAGGCGACAAATTTAAAAATGAGATAAGAGTGGAAAATTAGGTATATTATGGCAGGAAATAGACAAAAACTTTATTTTAAAAAAAGTAGATAGATCCTGATAAAGCGAAATTATAAATTAAAAAAAGAAGAAGACGTATTAGAGTGATTTTTAATGAGAATCAATGAAAAAGAAAATAAGAAAGTATTTTATTTAATTTCACAAAATAGGCATATTTATAATAGAAATAAAAAATATATATCAAAACAGAAAAGATTTGAAAAAATATTCCTATTAATGACATTTAGCATAATGATTTTTTCAGGAATATCATTTTACAATAATTTTAATGAAAATGAAAAAATGATATCACCAATAGAAATAAAGGAAAATATAATAATTCCTGAAAAAAATAGTCCATATTCAGCAACATATTTATACAATAATTATCAAAGTAATCGAGATCCTAATACAATGGTAATCGATGGAGATATCATGTATGTTGGTAATTTCAATGGAGATTTAGAATCAATTAATATCTCAAATCCAGAAAATTTTATTCAATTCTTGAGTCTACAAGTTAATCCATTTTTTTAAAAATTCTTTGGTTGCTCTAAAGG
>CAYPTZ010000339.1:0-4317 GCA_964413395.1 uncultured archaeon
TCTCAAATAAATATTACTAAAGAAAGTGATTTACAGTCTATATGTGATCCTAGCCAAAATGGAGCAAAATTGAATCCCTACATAATTGAAAATTTAAGAATAAATGCTTCATTAATGCATGGAATTTTTATACAAGGATTGGATTTGTACATTACTATTCAAAATTGTACTATTTATGATGGAATTTCTTCAACTTATAATGGGATCTTTATTTCGTCAAGTTCTAACATTACTATAAGGAATAATACGCTATACAATAACTTTAATGGTATACGAATTAATGATTGTCAGAATATAAATATGAGTGAAAATACTTGTGAATATAATGCAAAATCAGGTTTATTATTAGAAAATCTCTCAAGGAATAATATAATTGAAAAAAATAATTGTTCATATAATTTAAATGGAACAATGATCAACAATTCTTATGATAATCTAATTATTGATAATAGTATAATTGATAATTATTATAATGGGATTGATATATCTACAAACTCGCCTAATAATAATATTTCAAAAAATTATTTTAGACATAATTTATGTTCGATTAAAATATTCGAATCCAATTTTTGTACAATCGAATACAATACAATTAATTGTGATAATGGTCTTGGTCTTTATTTATGGAGCTCAAATATGACTAATGTAAATGGAAATTATATAACTGCTCTGAATGATGGTATTTTTTTGAGAAATTCAGAATTTTGTGTAATTAGCAATAATACTTGTAATGGGAGTAGTGGAATACAATTTTATTATTCCGCAAGATATAATGAAGTTCATAATAATACCTTTAATAATAATAAATATTATGGTATGATTATCGCTAGCAATGGTAATAATATCACTAAGAATAATTGTATCCAAAATGGCCATTATGGAATATATCTTTATCTGCTTGGTGAACAAGATAATCTAATAATGGGTAATAATTGTTCCTATAATAATGAATCTGGGATCAGATTATATGCCCCAAGTAATGATTATGGTTTCTGTAATATTACTAAAAATTTCGCAAATCATAACTTGGAATATGGAATCGAAATTTCTGGCAAAAAAGATCATTATCTTTTTAATAACACATGTAATTTAAATAAAAAGTCTGGAATTCTAATTTTTGAATCATCCAATGCAAAAATTATCAATAATATCTGTAAAGAAAATAATGAATCTGGAATTATTCTGGAAGGAACAATATTGAGTGAAATAAAAAACAATTCACTTGAATACAATAAGGAGGGATTATCTATCACGTTTTCACGGCATTTAGATATTTCTGCAAATAATACAGTAATCAATAATAATATCATTCATAATTACCACTCAGGTATTGTTTTAAATCAGACTTATGATAATGTTATTTCTCAAAACAATTGTTCAGAAAATGTAATTATTGGAATAAGATCTGTAGATAGTTCTAATAATGAGATTTATCTTAATATTTTCTATGATAATGCTAATAATGTTAATTCAACTGGAAGTTTAAATAATTGGTCAAAAAATAATTATGGGAATTATTGGAGTGATTATAATGGGGATGATTTTAATAATGATGATATTGGTGATACTCCTTATATAATTTTAAATGATAATAATGATAATTTTCCTCTATTAGATATTTCTTTGATATTACTTGATCTTAATTCTCCAACATGGTTAGAAATTCCTCAAAATCTTGTATATTTCTATCAAAAAGAGATAAATTTTACAGTAAATGCTACTGATGATGTTTCACTCGATGATTTTTGGTTAAGTGATAGTATTAATTTTACAATTTCAAATGAAGGCATAATAACTAACAATTCACTCATAGAAATAGGAATTTATACTTTGGAAATCAGTGTTAATGACACTAGTGGAAATATTTTAACCAAAATTATTAATATTACCATAATTCTTGAAGATTTCCTAGCTCCAGTATGGGGTGAATTTCCTTCATTTTTAACGATATTTTATGGCAATGATTTTTCCTATGATATTAATGCAACTGATGCAGGTGTTGGCCTTGATCAATATTGGCTTTCAGATACAGAAAATTTTCAAATTTCATCTACTGGAATAATATCTAACTTTACTCGCTTGTCTATTGGTGAATATCATATAGTTGTGTATGTAAATGATTCATATGGAAATGAGAATTCTTCTATTTTTACATTATATGTTAATTCTACTAATGGCATGTGGCAATCTGTTCCTACTGGAGAAAGTTATTTGGAATGTTTTGATTCATCTTTAAATATTTGGATGTCTGTTATTATTAATTCTAGCAGTGAAACAGAAGTAAAATTAACTTATTCTGAAATCAATCCTACAAATATGGAATTTGATGAAAATCAACAAATATTTGGCTATTATTCAATAGAATTTAAAAATGTAGCAGATATTTTAAATATTGAATTAAATTTATATTTTTCTACTGAAAAAGATGTGGATAATGAAGAAGATTTGCAATGTATGGAGTACAGCGATACATGGAAATTAAAAAGTAATAATATAAATATTAAAAATGATAAAATAACCATGATGATAAGTGGTGAAGATTTAAAAGATAATAATATTTTTAGTCTTTGCATTAAAGATAATAGTCCTCTCTCTAATTCAATTATTGGTTATCAATTTTATGTAATCGTCTTTTCTTTTACCATGACCCTAGCTATAACTACTCGAAAAAATCGCAATCAGATACAATAAATTTTTTTTTTTTAGTAGAAAAGTAAAAATATAGGTTTTAAAAAGATGAAAAAACAGACAAAAAATAATTTATTTGTTCTTAGTCTAATTCTGATAATTTCATTTTTAGTAATTTTTTCATCAAATAATAATGTAAATAGTAATGCTATTCATCCAGATATTCAGAAAAATCTATTAGATGATCCTGACGAAAATTATCAGTATAAACCTATAAGCACTTCAATTCAAGAGTATGATTTTTTTTCAAATATTTCTTTAAATGAAAAATTTTATAGAAATGATACAATTTTTATCCAATATTCCTTCTATGTATCTAATACATCAATATATTATTATACATTGACTTCTAATGAGAATTTAATAAGTTCTTCCAAGATAAATCAATCGATATATCATATTAATTTTCAATTGGATACAAAAAATCTTGGGAAATACAATCTAAATTTAACCATTTATTTTTCTGAAAGTGAATTTATGGAAGATATTCTTACTTTACCAATTATTTTTCAGGATATCATTACATACGAAATAATAGCACATTCTTTTCTTAGTTCTTATAACATAATGAACAATCTGTCATCTATAATTTGGAGTTTTGGATTGTTAACCATTGTTGGAACTAGTTTCTATTTCTATTTTTTACCATTATTAAAAAAAAATACTGAAGAAAAGATTTTAGAATCATTGATAAAAGAAACTGGAAATACAAATATTGGAATGGAATATTCTATCCTGAAAAAGGAAGATCGAATATTTAATAAGAAAGTTAGCAAGCATATCATGAAATTTTGTTCAGATATCTATCCAGAACTCTCATTAGATGTCAAAAATTTAAGTGATGAAGATTTTTGGGAAAATCAAAATAAGGGAGGAATAAAATTTAGATGAATTTCGTATCTTTTTTTATTTCCAATTTGTCCCTTTCATTTGCTGTTGATAATGAATTTGTAATTGATGTAAAAGCTTGTTTGAATTTATTCCAAAAAGTAATTCTGATAAACCATAAAATTCTAGATAGTAAAATAAAAAAAAAACTCATTAAAAAATTATCAATTTCATCAGATCAAGCTAAAAATATTTTGAATTATTTTCTAAAAGAAAATATTTTGTTTGAGGACCATAATCATATGATTGGAATTAATATTTTAGCAAATAGAACTCGAAAACAGATTTATAATCTAATTAAAAGGAAACCAGGCATTTATGTCCATCGAATCCAGCAAGAACTAAATCTTGGTTCTCATCAATTAATTTATCATTTAGGAACTTTAGTAGAGTTTAAAATAATCAAATTTTTAAAAATAAATAATATTAGAGCATTTGGGTGTTTTGATGTTCTTAGAGAAGAAATATTATTGGGTTTTTTATTAAATAGGAAAAATGTTCGACAAATCTTAAAAATCATCATAAGTTTTAATAATCCATGTTCAATGGTTCAATTGTGTGAACAATCTAAATCAATTAAGCGAGCTACTATCCAATATAATCTTAAAATGTTAATGAATAATAAATTAATTAAATTAAGCTTAATAGAAAGCCAAAAAACATATCAAATATTCCCAAAATATTATAAAATGGTCGAAAAAATTTTATAAAAAAAAAAGTTAATTTATTAATTATAGTCAG
>CAYPTZ010000339.1:4327-4674 GCA_964413395.1 uncultured archaeon
TGATTACGATATTCTTTTAAACCACCTGCCCAATTTTGGCTCAATTTACTTCTCTTTTTCCGTTTTCTCTTCTGTAACAGGAATTCAATAAAATCTCTGGTTTCTTTTTTAATATCCGGCGGTAGCTCTTTAATCAACATTTCAATTGAACTTGCAGAACCACTCACACTAAAACCTCCATTAACAAAGTTAATTTATTAATTATAGTCAGTTCATCATAATTTGACATTCATCTATTTCATTTATAGTGGGTTAAACTATCCAAATGTAATACAAAACCTGTATGGAAAGTTCGTTGGTCCACATTGTCGATAACTTCACAAACACAAAAACCAATTTAAAAACAA
>CAYPTZ010000340.1:0-2746 GCA_964413395.1 uncultured archaeon
TTTCCTTATGTATTCGATGGAAGCATGGGTCTGAGAAATGAGGAATATGTTGCCATGTTTGCTTTTTAGCTCATGGAGTTCATCCACAACCCTATCCAGTTCGTTTTGGTCTTCTATTAGAAAATTCCTCTTTAAAAAGTCTAAAATTATTTAATATTTTCAATGTAGAGATATTTTCACACAATATCGAATTACCAGCACTAGAGTACTTGGAGATTACTGGAAATATAATTTTATCGGATCTAAATTGTTTAAATTGGATGATACCCAAGCTGAAACAATTATCAATCCAAACTTGTCATAGTTTATTGATGGCTCTTGGTAATACTTCCTCTTTTCCAAATCTTGAAAATCTATCAATTGGAAATTGTGAAAAATTCAAAATATTATCTCAAAAAATTGAGGAGTTGAAAAATTTAAAAATATTATCAATTCATAATTGTGTCAATTTATTAACAATACCTAATAATATTGGTAAAATAGCATCATTAGAACATCTAGATATAATGGGTTCAGATGAGTTAGTAGATCTTCCAGAATCCATTGGTAATCTTATAAATTTATCAAGTTTGAGCTTACAAAATTTACCAAAATTAGGTTCGTTAGGAAATATTTTATCTACTCTACCTAAATTAAATACTTTATATCTTCAAGGAAATAAATCCCTCAAATCGATTGGTTATGAAATAAATCCAAATATCCAAATTGAAGAACTTAATTTATCTAGGTGTTATGCTTTAGAAAAATTGCCTCAGAATCTTGGAGATCTTAAAAAAATATTTAGAATCGATTTGTGTGATTGTCATTCATTGAAAATATTACCTGACTCATTGACAGACTTAACTGAATTAAATACGATATTATTAGTAGATACTAAAAATTTAGAACAACTTCCCAAAAATTTTGATAAATTAGCTAAATTAATGCTCTTGGTTATCCATAATTGTCCAAAATTAACTAATTTTCCACAGGATTTTTCTTTCCCTCCAAATATTACCTATCTTGAAATTGACACTAATAAATTGATTCAAGAGCAATTATCTAAGAATTCTTGGAAAAAATTAGTTCATTTAAAATTATCTCCCCATAAATATAGTTATTCTGATTTTTTTGAATATTCTTTTACTCGGAAGGTCATTTGGAAAACAATTGAACAAAGATATGAAAGTCTTGAAATTGTTCCTCCTTGGATATTCCAAGTAAAAACATTAAAGAAATTAGAATTACATTGGAATTATAATCTGAAAGAAATTTCAAATGATATTTCATTAGTATCAAAACTAGAGACCTTAAATTTAGCCTATTGTAAAAATTTAGAATCACTTCCAGATTCAATATGTGATTTATATGAATTAAAAGAATTAGACTTAAAATATTGTGAGAATCTCTTAAATCTACCAAAAAATTTTAAGAAATTACAAAATATCGAAAATATTTCTCTAAGTCATTGTTATAAATTGAAAAGATTACCCAAATCAATTGGGCTATTACCAAATCTTAAAAAAGTATCTATATCTTATTGCAAATCTTTGAAATCAATTCCTAAAAGTTTAATAGATAAATTACACGAGATTAATGTCATAAGGTATGGATTAGACGAACACCTTTTTAGATAAAAATTATTTTATGGTGAATCTTGTTACAATAAATTTTGTTTGGTAAGGGAATTGCTGTTAAAGAAAATAAAGAAGAATGGACTCCCTAAAGCAAATTTGAACATCTTGGAAAAAATTTATTTTGCTTTTAAATTTGGGATTTTATTGAAATAATTATTAAAAAATTTTTTTTTATTCCACAGAAGAAGTTCTTAAGACAATTAATATCAGGCCCTCTTGTGGTGCGATCATCACTTCGCCTTTATCTGTCTCTAATCGGACAAAATTCAATCGTCCTTCGCCTAATACTTCAGCAGTTTGTTTTGCTCTAGCAATCAATGAAGTTATATATGCAGATATTTCTTCAGTTCGTTCGATTTGTTCTCCTTTAAAAGAAGATTGAATGGGTAATCCTTCGGAATCACATATTATCACTGCTCTAGTCATGTCATCAGACATGAATTTATTAATTATGCTCTTGATTGCTTTTGAATCTATCATATTGTGTCACGTATTTCAATATTCATTGGTAAGACTATTATTATTTATTTAGTTTTTTTGCTTAAATAAATTTCTTTATCATTAATTTTTTGATTCCTTAATTGTAAGAGGCTTTTTTTTTGTCGGTATCTTTGCGACGATGTATGAATGTTAGTGTTTTGAACTAAAAAAAAATTGTAAGGTAAAAAAAACACAAAAAAAATATGGAAATGACTGATTTGAATATAATTCAAATACAAGTTCATCTTTTTCGTCTTCGTTTGTGCAATAAATTATTCAAAATCTTTAGATATTGGGATTTTTTTTGTATTATGCAAGGATTATCATGCATTTTTAATATAATAAGGGACGGGAGAGATTCTATCCATTCTGGGAGTTCAGTTAACATATTCCCACTTAAATTTAGTGTTTTTAGTGAGGTGAGTGAACTTATCCATTCTGGGAGTTCAGTTAACATATTTCTACTTAAATTTAGTGTTTTTAGTGAGGTGATTGATCCAATCGCAATTGGAAGTTCTCTTAACATATTTCTACTTAAATTTAGTGTTTTTAGTGAGGTGAGTGCTCCAAATTCTTTTGGAAGATCTGTTAACACATTCTTACTTAAATTTAGTGTTTTTAGCGAGGATAATGTTCCAAACTCTTTGGGA
>CAYPTZ010000340.1:2846-4670 GCA_964413395.1 uncultured archaeon
GGAAGTTCTGTTAACATATTCTTACTTAAATTTAGTGTTTTTAGCGAGGATAATGTTCCAAACTCTTTGGGAAGTTCTGTTAACATATTCTTATTTAAATTAAGGATTTGAAGAGAGCTGAGTGCTCCAATCTTTTTGGGAAGATGTTTTAACATATTTTTAATTAAATAAAGTGTTTGAAGAGAGGTGAGTGTTCCAATCTCTTTGGGAAGGGCCTTCAATACATTTCTACTTATATTAAGTACTTGAAGTGAGGTGAGGGCCCCGATCTCTTTTGGAAGTTCTGTTAACCAATTCTCACTTAGATCTAGTGTTTCTAGTGAAGTGAGTGCTCCGATCTCTTTAGGAAGTTCTGTTAACCAATTCTCACTTAGATCTAGTGTTTCTAGTGAAGTGAGTGCTCCAATCTCTTTAGGAAGTTCTGTTAACCTATTCTTGCTTAAATAAAGCATTTGAAGTGAGGTGAGTGTTCCAATCTTTTTGGGAAGATGTTTTAACATATTTTCAATTAAATAAAGTGTTTGAAGAGTACTCGATTTCAATATATACTCTGGAATTTCAGTTAGATCTTGATTATCTAATCTAAGTTCAAGCAAATTTTCTTTTTCGATTAATTTTTTTCCCATATTTACTCCTCATTCCATAAGTGGAATAATTTTCATCTATAGTTCATATTTATCTTAAAAATATATTAGGATATATTAAAGATAGATGAATGTCCATTAATGAATCCTGAATAAGATTGAGAGTACTTATATTCTTTAATTTTTATTTCTAATACTAAAATATATCTAAAGATTTTTAAAAATCTGTTTTTACACCACTAACATTTGTACAATGCCATCTTTGCACTTTTATATATATTGAATAATTAAGAAATATCATGCTGATGTCATCTTTATAATAGTAGGATAATTGAAGATAAACAGGTAAAATAGGATTATTATCGAAGTTACATAATTGGCTTGGGAGTATAATAAGTTGGAAGAATATGTTGCAAATTCTAATATTACAGTAATTCAGGAAGACGAGAATGAATCCATCAGAACAAATCCACTACAAAAGAAAGCTAAAAAAGGGGCTTTATCTCAATATGATGTTCATAATATCGAAAATGAATTAGTACATAATGACATTCCTTTAACAAATAATGCGAAAATTTCTCCGAATTCATTTATTCATAATCAAAAAGCGGCTGATCTTAATTGTCTACTGAATGGAGTAGAATTGAATTCTATTATTAAACGAGATCCATGGGAAATAAATGTAAAAAAAACATTAGAAAATTTTCATAAGAGAATTTATAGTAATTCTGAAATGAAATTTCGAATAGGTGGAAGAGTTATTTATTCTGCTTCGAAAATAGTAAGGGCAAAATCGAATTTTATAATACAAGATACACAAGACACACAGGATCAACTTCAAATCAATGAACTTGATGAAGATGATCTGGATGATGGTGATTATATTGATTCTGATAACAATTCATCAAATCATTTAAATATCAATGATATTTTAGGAGGCTCTGCTTCAATTTTTGATGAAGATATGAAATTTGACATGGATGATGAACAGCTAAAAAATTATATATTAAATCGAAATTCTGAATTAAAAGCAACCCTATCTCCTCATGCATTCTATTCTGTTGATAGAAATGGTCAAAGATTCTTAGCTTCTCCCATTCGGAAAGTATATAAAAGAATTGTAGTAAGTGATTTAGGGGACGCTTTGATAAAAACATTAAATTATCAATTGAAATCTATAAACCATAAATCACAAATTAATCAAAGAGGTATAGTATCAAAAATTATTCCTGAAAATATA
>CAYPTZ010000341.1:0-4661 GCA_964413395.1 uncultured archaeon
TGATGGAGATTTAGATAATGTCATATTGACCATACAATTATATAATGACGAGCAAATGGACAATGGATACATTTTAATAGATTCTATTTCAAATTCATCAGAAAATATTGTATATAATCGTAATATAACCTTTTCTACACCGTATCGTCCAAACGGGTTTGATTTTAATTTAATACATGGAAGAGGAGAATTCAGTGATACAATTAGCAAGAGTTATTCTATTTCAACCTCTTCATATCATCCAGACAAACAACAAACTTATGATGGTTCATATCTGCGGGTTAATAATTTCTCCAATATTGAATATTTAACTCGACACCATTTCAATACATTTCAGGTTGACATTAATCAGTCCACAAGTTGTGAATATTTCTTGGGTAATGAAACCGATGATGCAACATCCACTATCCAATATACTAGTAATATTAATACTAAAAATTTAGATGAGCAAGCTCTCAATTTCACTCTTCATATTAAGCCTACTCATGTTATGAGAAATAATATATTTTCTTCTAGTTTAGGGGGAGAAAAAATCATCACCAATACATCTAGCTTACTCACTCATCCAAATCAAATCCATCAAATAATAAATAATTATACTTTTGCTAATGGTTATTATGATGAAAATTCATTAATTCGAGTCCCATATGATGAATTCTGGTTCGAGAATGACATTGAATTTGATTTCCTAAACTATATTCCTACAAAAATTGAACTCAAAATTCGATTATATGATGAAAATGATAATGATAATGTTACTGAACCAATTGAGGATGCAAAGATTTCAGGATTTTTCATGAATCAAGTAATTATCATATCTAGTTGTTCAATCTTTTTGTATATGAAAATAAAAAGAAAAAACTTGGAATAAATGAAGATAGGATTAATATAGAGAACACATACATCTTTTTTTTTAACCCAATCATTAATGAAATACTTTTTTCTTATATAAATTGATATTTATGTATTTGTAATTGGATAAAATGAGCTTTTCTATAAAGAACATATTTAAATGTTAAAAATTTATTAGATATTCACAATTTTTTAATAAAATCATCAGAAATACTCAAATAACAATTAATTTCTCCAACTTGATTTTAATAATATTTAGAAAACAAAACAACATTGATATTTGGAAAATTATTCTAAACACAAGCAATGAATTCGGAGAAAAATATTCGTGGGGTAATATTGATATTTAAAAGTCAGCTCAAATTTTCTTGTAAAATATTCGATAAAATCCTCGATACATTAATCATATTTATTATTCTTGAAAAAATGGTTCGTGTATTTTGATCATGCAGGATGATGAAAAATGAGTGTGCGGTAAAAAACCCTCATTTTATGCTTTTTATTCGCATTCATCTACAATAAATTTTAATATTCACAAAATAATGAATAAATATGATTCTGCAAAATATTTTCACCTACAATTATTCAATAATTGGTTTAGTCATTTCTCTTGTTGTTGCATTCGCAATTTATCATGATGCCCAAGACCAAGGGATAGAACCAGTTGGATACGTTATTCTTACATGTCTATGTGGATTTTGCATAGGTGGAATTGTATACCTAATTGTCAGAAGCAATCATCAAAATGTCGTTCAGAGAAATCCTTACTATAACCCTCAACCACCCTCATCATCATATCAAGAGCCAAGATATCAACCTCCATCTGATTCACAACAAACCTATCGAGATCCTTCAAATCCGCATGAAAATCGACCTGAAAGTTCATTTGCTGGAGAACAAACATATGTTGATAATTCTTCCAAACCGAATGGAAAATTTTGTTCGGCTTGTGGATTTCAAAATTTTGAACAAGCAATCTTTTGTGTTTCTTGTGGAAATAAATTATAGGATATCATCCTTTTTTTTCTTTCAATCAATATTGAAGTGAAATATTAAAAAATAGTAATCAAGATTTTCCTTATTTGAATTTATATGTTCTGATCTTGTGGTTTCTTAACAAAGAGACATACATTTTCCCTGTAGTCCGAATCACAAAATTTACACGTTTTTTTTAGATTCAAATAATGAAGGATAGTAAGAGGTGCCATTAATATCATAAACATACCCCATACTTCGAATAATTTGTGCCATACACTACCTATTGTTGAAAAATAGACATATAGTAGGATTAATCCGCCACCAAAACCCGTAAATAACTTTTGAATGATTTTTACCCATTTTATTTCCGATATCTGGAATAAACTTAACCCCATTGATGATTGTAGGAATAAACCAACATATAACAATGATATCGTCGAAATTTGCAACTTATGGTGAAAATAAGTTCCAAGAATAATCGCTAATATTCCTGCGGGATAGCCTATAAAGCATCCTATGCAAAAATCAACTTTTCCTATTTTAAAAGTATGGTTTTTAAATTTTTCACATGCAGGATGATGAGAAATGAGTGTCCGGTATAAAATCTTTTTTTTATGATTTTTATTTGAATTCATCTACAATATATTTTAATATTTCCAAAATAATAAATAAATATGTTTTTACAAGGTTTTTCAATTGAATATTCTTTCCTTGCTATAGTTATTTCAATTGCTGTTGCCTTTTGGATTTATCACGATGCGAAAGAATTAGGGATAGAACCTGTTGGATACGTTGTGCTCACCTGTTTATGTAGTTTTTTCTGTGGTGGAGTCGTTTATTTAATCGCACGAAGTAATCATGAAAATGTGCAACGCCGAAATCCATACTATGGTGAACCTGGTTCAAATTCGCCATATCAACCACCATCATACATACCACCATCAAATCAACAATCACCATACCGGGAGCCATCCGATCAGAATGAATCTCGTTTGGGAAATTCATATAGTGGAAATCAGACTTACATCGATCCTTCTTCCCACCCAGATGAAAAATTTTGCTCTTCTTGTGGAAATCCAATCTTACCTGGTGCAAAATTCTGCAGTACTTGTGGACAAAGTCTATAATTGCTTTTAATTGTTTTTTCTACTAAGATTTTTAACCAATAAAAAAAAATAATGACCTTAATTACCCTTTGGCGTATCTTTTTTTTTTTAGTTTATTTTGTTGAGATTTTAAGAATTGTAATAGAGTGCTATATATTCCAGAGAGAATTCTCAAAAGAAAAAGAAATATCATATATTACTCTCCAAAATAATCGAATTATTTCTTTGGAAAGATATCCTCTCTTTCCTGCATTGCAATATCTTGATGTCTCTGGAAATTCTATTGCCTCATTGAAAGAAATTGAAAATTTACCTGATCTACAAATTTTGAATGCTCAACAATGTGATATTTCATCCCTCGCCCCTTTACATCATTGTCCTAATCTTCGGAGTGTCTGTCTTGCTAACAATCACATTATAGATCTGAGTCCTTTACAGAATTTTCAAGAATTTGGGTCTTTGACCTTAAATGATAACCTTATTTCTGATTTGACCCCCCTTTCAGGCATGATTCTCCATGGTAGTCTAAGTTTGGCAAGCAACCATCTGACATCCTTTCGAGCTTTAGTTCAAATTCATACTCTTAATCCCACCATTAAGATTGATGTTGAAGGCAATCCATTCAATTTACTTGAAGGTTTGACCTTTGATCTTTTCAATCTTGAACTCCTTGAATTAGATGAACCTCGTACTTTTCTCCCTCGATTACCTCCTCATATTGCTGATCTTTTTGAAGAATATGTTCTCATTCACGAAGAATTGATGAGTGGAAATAATGCCCCTGAAAATGACCCTATTTGGGAAGACAACCCTCTTCATAATCCTCAGTTGATTTTTGATGAACTTCAACCTCCCAAGATTTATAAACGGTCTGAAATTCTTCTAATTCTTACTAAAATTCAAAATTGTTATCGGAATTCACTTCAATCTTTAGTAAATCGACTTCTTTGTAATGAATCTCTCTCGCCCAATGACATCGAACGCATTGTTTACGAATTACCTCCCTCCATGCGAGCATACATTGAGCAAACTATTCCACCAGATCATACAATTTTGAGTCACCCTCGATGGACCCGCACTCTCTCGCTTTCTGATACGCAGCAATTATTCTGCTGATCTCTCAATGTCCGTTTTCACCCATTTTTTATTCCTCCCCTTCCCCTTTATTGTCCCCTTATCATCTAACTTGTTGCTGTCAGTTCTGATTTTTTTTCTTTCCTTCGCATTTTATGACTGCAAATTTTCCAATAAAAAATCTTCCTTATTTTTTGTTGATGCTTTTTTACCTTTATTATTAATTTGTAAATAAGATCATTGTATATTTGGGCCAATCCATTATAATCTAGGAAAAAAAAGAAAATAGTTTCTATAATTAGAATTGTTTCTTTCTTTTTGTCATATTACTTTATGAGTAAATATGAAATGAAGAATTACTACAATTTAGTAATTTAAAACAAATTGCATCATAAATCCATATATCCCCATTTTAACCTATTGGTCCAATTTTAGAAGACCATTTTCCATAAACGCATTTTCGGAAAAAATTATCCTCTTGTTATTCAAAAAATGAATTTTTAATTCATCCTATTCATAAATCTTACGAGAAGAGCAATTATTCATTAATTGGGAATTCATACCAATTTTTTAAAATGATTGTCTAGAAATAAGATTTTTATACAAGGAATTGCATTAAGACATATAGTTGTTTTATTAGCTTTTTAATCA
>CAYPTZ010000342.1:0-4660 GCA_964413395.1 uncultured archaeon
TTAATGAAGAAAAAGAAGCAGAAGATATTAGTCTTGACATCACACAGGATGATACGGATTATTTAACCTATTCAAGAATCGAATTTTTTAGTGCTTGGAGGTTAGTAACAATTGGAATTATTTTTTTAATATTAGCAATATTAGGAATACAGATAATTCCCGATCAAGAACATATCACTTGGCCTTTTACAGGTAGAGATATTAATTTATTATGGATTTTAACAGTCTCGATGATTATCTTTGTGGTAGTTTTTGTCTTTATTATCTTATGGTGGAAAAATCGAAAATATATAAAAGAATTAAAGGAAAATCTAATAAATCGTGAAATAGTGAAATAATCAATTTTTTTTATTCCAAAATTATTTAACTAATTTTAACCAACTAATTATTATTATTCATATAGAGGATTTTACATGGGAATTCGTGAAATTGAAGACAGAGCAAAAATGCGAGATTTAATGAAAAAAAAAGCCGCAGAATTACGAATGCATAGGCTTGAAACTCAAACTGCTACAACTAAAATGACAAAAGAAAAGTTATCTGAAATTGCACGAAAACATGGAGTTATTCTTGCTTTAGATCCAGATATGAAAGAAATAATTGAAGAAATTCGTGAAAAATATAATATTCCTAAAGAACGTATAATCCAAGAACAAATTAATGAAGCTTCAGTATTGAAAAAAGGAAAAAGAATTGATATTGATAAATTAGGAATGTTAGCATATCAAAGAGTTATGTTAGAAAAACAAGAAACTGGAGGCCTTCTTACTTTACCAGATGTTTTCAATATGGTAAATATTGGATTATTAAAGGATAAAATCACAATAGATGATGTAGAAAAAGCAATAAAATATCTCAAAAGAGAAAAAATTATCCCTGAAATTCATAGACTACCCAGTGGGATTTTAACAATTTCATTTTTCCCTATTCAATATACCCAAGATCAATCTAAAATTTTAGAATTAGTGAATAAGGATGGAGTTATTACTACAGGGGAAGTGAGTAAACAATTAAATTGGTCAGTAGAACGTTCAGAAAGAGCACTACAAAACTTAGTTGATACTCGAGTAGCAAGGATAACAGAAACATTTAGAACAGGAAAAAAATATTTTTTTCCAAGTCTCAAGCTGAAATAAAATTAAAAAATTTTTTATATTAATTTAAACTTAATCCCAAATTGATTATCATCTAATTCCACTACAGTTCCCTTCTTTTCATCTTCAATTCTTTCAAAGATTGTTTTAAGATCTTCAATGGGTAAATTTGCAAAATCAGAATTTGAATTTCGTATATCAGGAACCATAACAATATCAACAATAGCATTTTTTTCTGCCCAATTAATAAGAATTGAAGTCCATTCTTCAGTAGATTTCCAATATACACGGAGTTCTTCTTTATTTCTTGGTTTTTTTCCAGTCCATTTTGCCAATTCCTTTTCAATTAATGCTTCAGCGAGTATTTCAATTGATTTCTGTCTATCGATAAATTTATTAAAAGGTTTTTCAGTTAATAATCTTTTTGGATAAATTATATGGATTTTTCCAATATTTGCATAATCTAATAAAACTTGAGACCATTCATCTTTCCAAGATTCAAAATCATTTTTATTTTTTTTTTTATTGGGAATTGCATACATAAATCCATACTGTGGTGAACTAATCCAATCATGAATTTCATTCAATTTTTCATAAAGAGATTTTTGAGTGATATGCACTTCACGGGCAACTTCAAGTTCAAGCGCTTCCATTTCTTTTTCTATTTCTAAATCACTTATTGAAATCTGAAGAATTTTTTCTCCTTTTGTGGTATTTTTTATTCCAAGTTGTACGTTATTTTCTAAAGCTTCTAATCCATCTTCTGAATTAGATTGATCCAAATGTTTTGATTTTTCTTTTATTGAGGAGGATTCGTTATCTAAAGAATCTAACTTGGATTGTAAAGCTTCTAATTTTCTTAGTTTCTCTGATTTAGATTCTTTTTTCTCAACGAATTCTTCTTCTTTTTCAGATACTCTGATTCGCTGTTTCTCGGCCATTAATTTTACCCACCGAATTCTTTTGTCCATTCATCAAATCGTTTTAGTTCTTCTTCAGAGACAACTGGCTTTATTTGATCAAGGACAGTAAGAAAATCTTTTTGAGTAACTGGACGAATTTTAAAGGCATCATCGCCTTCCCCTAATTGCCCAGACATGTCCAATTCTCTAACGGGTAACATAACGACTTCCCTACATACTGTTGCAATATCTGATCCAGTGTATCCAAGAGTCATTTCTCCAAGAGATTTGAAATCGACTGAATCATCCATCTCAATTTCTTTTGTGCATAACGCAAAAATTTTTGTTCTTCCCTCAGTTGAAGGTGTTCCTACATAAATTTTCTTTTCAAATCTTCGAAGAACTGCACTATCAATTTCCCAAGGGAGATTTGTTGCGGCCATTAAAGTAACTTGTTTATCAGAAGAAGACCTAATACCTTGCATTTCCTGCAAAATTTGAGTTTTAAGGCGTCTTTCCCCTCCCCCTTCATTTCCTGAACCTCGCTTTCCTGCAATACTGTCTATTTCATCAATAAATATTAAGGAGGGAGCATCCAATCGGGCAACTTTAAAAAGAGTTTTGAGCAATTTTTCAGATTCTCCTAGCCATTTACTAACTAAACTCGCCGAATCTGCGGCAAAAAACTGAACACCACATTCATTTGCTGCAGCTTTAGCCAATAAAGTTTTTCCACAACCTGGAGGTCCAAATACTAAAATTCCTTTCCATGGTTTTCTAGCTCCTTTAAATAATTCAGGATGTGCCATTGGTAGTACAACTGCTTCTCGAAGAGCTTGCTTAGATATCTCCATTCCTGCGACATCATCCCAAGTCACAGTTGGTCTTTCAGTGATTATTGTACCCTCAATGGTTTTTCGCAATTCCTTTTCTTCATCAGAAATTTCTGTATCTTCATCTGAGTCTTCGATTTTTCCATCCTTTTTATTGGATTTATCTCGTTTTGATGCTCTTCCACTAGTAATTTTCTGTTTCTTCTTACGATTTGTAAGTTGATCAGCTCTATGAAAATATTGGACTGCTTTTTCCTGAGCTAAAGCTTTCAACTTTGAATTTTTACAGAATTTTGCAAAATCATTTAAAGTTTCACTAGCTTGCAAATATTTATCAGCAGCTTCATCATATTCTTTTATTTTATCAAGTTGGATTGCTTCGTTTGCTAGTTTAATAGCTGCGTTAAATATTGCATTATCATTTGCCATTTAAAATTGCTCCAATTATCAATGTAAGGTTCAAGACAAATAACACTTACTTTATTAAATAATAATTGTTTTTCTCTTTAAAATTTACATTAATCCAATTTTTAACAAAGCGAAATATTTCAAATTATTCAGAAATGTTTATATAGGTATCATGTCTAATAGTTATTAATAGAGCCTAATAGTAATGAATAGGAAAAAATCGTTAGCGGACGGTTTTTCTATAATATATATAAATTCAAATTAGCTTTATTGATTTATTATTGCAATCAAATTTTTAACACAAAGTACATGAAGGGAGTCTTAGTGGAAAATACATTTACACATCATAAATCAGATACTACAATAATTAATAATCGTATTAATGTTATATCTACTTGTATAAATGAAATAAATGATTATTATGTTTTTCAAGATGGATTAAATTTCAATTTTCTATTTTGTCTCTATTCCCAAAAATTACAAAGTCTCATTAATAAAATCGATAATATTTCTGAATATGAATTTCAGAATAAAATAAAAGTTTTAAAGAAATCTATTAATGAAATTACTCAATACGCAATACAATGAAAATTTTAATATTTCGACAATTTTTAAAAAAATAAACTAATTACTTTTTATTACTTAGCTATTTATTTATCTTAGTTGTATAAAGATGGTCAAAAGTAAATTTCAAATAAAAGCTCAAGATAACATTTCCAAAAAATCTGAAAACCCCAAAGGTCGACCAAGGTATTATGATGAAGATATTAGCACTCGCCCTAAATCAAATATGGGATATGCAGTTTTCATAGTGATTGTTGTTTTTGCAGCTGTAGCATTTGCAGGAAATTCGATTTACCAAACAAATAGAGCTGCGGATGCACTAGCTGCCAAAGAACTTTTGGATCCAGGATATGTATATTCCGGGGGAGATTCTGGAACCAGTTATGAAACTACAACAGGAATAAAAGTTGGCGATTCTGTTGAATTAGAATATACTCTTTACATTGCCCCCAAAGGATCTGGTAATCCGGGACTGGTTGATACGACTAGCGCATATCAAGGGCCATCCACATTCACAACAGATGTAATAAAAGGAAAGTTAATAAATGGATTTTTCTATCAAATCATTGGTATGGTAGAAGGACAGACTAAGGAATTTAATGTTGGAGCAAATGTTGATGCTAATGAAGATGGGTTTGATGATATTACAACTCAAGAAGTTTTAAGTTATGGTGCTCCAAGCCATGAGCTATACAACACAAATCTTTTCTTCAGAGTTAAACTTATAAAAATTAACTAAAATCAAATATTATTCAATAAATTCCTTTTTTTATTTTTTTTTCATATCAGACTATAGTGTTATAATTTTTTCTCATTTCTTTTCACATTTTTCTTAACCTAAGCAAGAAAATTCTTGTTT
>CAYPTZ010000343.1:0-4654 GCA_964413395.1 uncultured archaeon
GGGTTCCTTTCTGTTGGTAGTTTTTGCTTTAACCACTTTAACAGATTCGGGACCCTTTTTTCTTGGTTCCTAAACCGGAAAATCTAAATCGGTGATTTTAGGAATATTAGCATCGGTGCTGACACTCAGGACAATAACCAATATACCAATCATCATCTTTTTCAATAATAGCGGTAAACTCGTTACGCATATTCTCATCTCCCTAAATTCACGAGCGATAACGGATTTGAACTGCTGACTTCTACCGTTTGACAGGAGTCCTTGTTTTTCGCCTGAATACACCTTTACTCCGGAAAAAGCCACCACCTATGGTGGTGGTTAAAAAGTGCAGGTAAGTGTTGGTGGCTTTTTCCCCCATCCGGCGCCCTATGGGCGCTCCTCACATACCACCGGCTTTGCTAGTGGTATATTGATTCTACACAAAAATACGCCCGAATGCAAGTTTTTTAAATTGATGGAATTGTCTTGTCTTTTATTATCTCGCAGTCAATACGACGGGTAATCCCGGTAAACGGGCTGCTGTTTTAAAAGTCGAGGATGATCTCTTTTAAGGCGGTGCAAGTATGACAGCCCCGTGAACCGGTCATTATTCTTTCCGGTATTTGCCAAAACCGGTAATATATTTTACCGATTTTGGAAGATAAAGGCAAAGAGAAAAGTGTTGATAAAATCAATCATTATCAAAAGGGTCAATTGAAGATAAATGTTCATCGGATCTTTTTTGTGAATCAGCTAGTTCTCTTAGTGATGTGGCGAAAACAATATACCCTTTCTTTTCTATCTCCTCTGCATAAGAACGGTATTTATTATAAAGACTCAGATCTATTTTTCCTGGAGTAATTGCCCTAAAAACCATGGGATTAAAATAAGCATTATTAAAACCTTCTCTTATTTTTCCATTATCTTCTTCATTTAATATTTCTGCTACTGAATGATGTATCAATAAACCATCAGGATCAGGTGGGGAATAAACAAGAACATGCCCTACACGATTAAGTGCTACATCCAGGTGACCGGTTGCTTTACATTTTTCTTTTATTTCAAACAACCAGTTTTTAAGGATTTTTTCATCAAAAAAGCCATCCTCCCTCATACCGGGAGGTTTACGCCAGTTGTCAAGTAAATAATAGGCATTTCGTGCTATTCTTTCTTGTTGCTCGGTCATCTCTTCTTTGGATTTTTTTTCCATTTTTAATCTGTATACTGTTCTAATCAATTCACAAAAAAAATCAGGTTTTTCAACTAACATCTTTTCAAGTAATTTGGGAGATGCATTATGTTGATCATTTAGCAAAGGGAAAAAAGCCCATTCAATTTGAAAAAGATCTTCTGGATTAGTATCTGAGTCGTTTTGTAATATTTTAATAGTTTCTACGATGTCAAATATCCTCATGGTGTTTAAATCATTTTTTGTACTTAGAATAGCTTTTAATACTTTTATTGCCTGCTTATTATTAATTGGCATTTTATCATTTATCATTTTTGACATACAACATATCGCATCAAACGGCCGGCCATATTTAAGTAATTTTTCAATCGCAATATCAAGTCTTCCTTTTATTGCATAAGGGTTGGCGTCTGCTTTTTGCCAATATAGACTTTCATTATTTTTAAGCAGTTTTTCTGCCCTGTCCCACGTTTCAGGAATAAATGGTAAAAAAGACAAAAGCTGACCGATTTGAGAAGGTGTCCATTTTACCAAATCTATACCATCTACCCATTTCCATTCATAAATTTGAAATATTCGCAAAACATATCCAAAAACAAACTGTAAAAGGGATTTTTCCTGTGATTCCAGCAAAAAAGGAAGGATGTATTCTTCTTCAATTATATTTTCTCCGGCAGCAAATCCGGCACTTCGCGGCATTTCTATTATTTGTGCGAATTTTAAAATTGCTTCAATACCACCATATACTAAGATTTCAATAATAGCCTTTTGATGTTGTTCTTCCAATAATTTCTGTTTTTCATTGTAATCTTCTTTATCATCATGTTGATACATATAACTTTGAGTAAAAAACCGTTGATACAGGTATACAGGATTAGAAGGTTTTAAAATATTTGTAACTTTATCGATTTCATCTACAACATCTTTTTTTAAAGCCCAATCTGTGTATTCAAATTTCCTATGTTCCGAAATCAAATTATTAAGCGCATTCCAGATATTACTGCGATCTTCGTCTGGCAAACTAGTAATTGAATCTGAACAAAGAAAAGATAGAACTTGTTTACGATTGTCAGGTGTAAGATTATCCATTACTCCAATAAGTTCATTTAGTTTTTTAAGGTCTTTCTTGGCAAGTTCAAACGCAAATTCCATATAAGCGTTGATTTGTTTCCAATATTCATTACCGGAGGTTCTTTTTGGCCAATCATCAGGAATAATTTCCCTCCAAACAGGTTTATTTGACCCAGTTGAGGTTTGATGAGGACTAGGCATAAGCGATATCAATAGTTTCCAACATATATCCGGGTGTTTTTTCATTAATGCTAAAATTGCAGTTTTTCTTTTTTCTAATGGCGCACAAGTCTGAGGTATCCATGGCAATAGAATTGTAGTTAGAGAATTACTTGGGCGATTTGCCCATTTCCCCCCAGGATCACTTTCTGCTAAATCACTCAATATAATTATTACTCGTGTCAAATATTCTTCATCCCATGCCAAGCTTTCCAAAGCCCAAAGCAGACCTGTCATATAATTCCATCCTGAAACTCCTGTTCCTTCTTGTTTAAAAAGATTATCAAAAGGACAAGGATTTCTTTTAAGTGTATTTTCTACTATTGATAAAAACTCATTAGGCGCAGCTTCCGCAAATAAGGTTATTAGGTCATTAAGACTCGCCCAGAGAATCCAATCAGCATCAGTCAGAATCTCTCTCACAGAAAGAACAGCAATTGCTTCAGCTTTATTAGGTGAACATGCTGTAAGAGCGTCAACATGACTCCCAATTAGCGCTAATGTATCTGCCAAACCTTTCCTTAAATGACTTGAATGTTTCAATACTTTGCCATAAATACTTGCAGCAAATCTTTCATTTTCTTTTAAACTAAATTTAGGGTCTTTTTCTTTTAGCACAAATACTGCAAGTTCTTTAAATCTATCTAAATATTCATCGAATATTTTATGTCCTAATGCGTACCATCCTTCATAGCGTGAAATAAACCTATAAATACCATTATATTGTATAAGGGGAGTGTTCGGACAAAATAATATTTCTCTTATTTTACCAATCCACTCCCCGTATGCTTTTTTTGATAATTTCTCTACAATTTTAATATCATTTTCATTTTTTTCTGACCATTTTCCCAATAAATTTAGAATAACAATTTCAGCAGCATAGGTTCCTTGCACCCATTCCGGTATTGTTGATAAATTCTGAAGACACCTTAGAACAACATCTATGTTTCCGCCACTTTTAAATGATATAGTACGTGCTCTTTCTTCGTTATATCCGGCTTTTACTAGTGCATTTTTAATTTGAGATATCTTTGCTACGCCAAGTTTAACACGATTTGGATGAGGAAGACCACCTTTTGTTCCATGATAAATAACCGAATGTCCTTTTTGCCTAGCTTTTTCTAAAAGTATTGACCCTTCAGAATAATTATCTTCCAGGTCAAAATTGGCTACTAATACATGTGAATCTCTAAGATCGGTTATTGTATTCCAAGCATCAATGCTACAGATAAACAAACAACTTCCGGCTATTTCAATTTGTTTACTGTTATCATTATTAGCTATATAGGCTGAAATAAAATCTATTACTTGCTTTGGGTAATATGTCTCAATTTTAAGTTGATTAATATTCCTCTTAAAAACCTCATTTAATTTATCACATGCCTCTTCACGATTGGCTAGAAATAAATCAGGAGTAAGTGGGGGAGGAGATCCTATTGATCGAAGAATATCCCAATGATGAGTTGGAATTTTAATTTCATGTGAAGAATTATTCATCTTTCCCATGAGCCATAATTCAACAGCAGGGAAGCAATGCAGCCATGCTATAAGTATAGTTCCATCAATTAAATGAATATCATTCCATTCATTTTTCCCCCGGCGATCATCCAGCCATTTCGCTTTACCGGCTTTATTCCATGTATATTGCCATTCTCGTCTTCCTGATAATGGTGTAACAATAATAAGAATTGTTTCAGACCTTACTTTTCCAGGAGTTGATTTTGTTCTTTCTTTAAAATCAGATGTTGCTTTTACTTGAGGTTTAATGCTTGTTCCAATTTCCCAGAATGATTTTCCTTTTGGAAGAAAAGGTTCATAATCAATATTAGTAATTAATTCTCCATCTGGCCCTGATTGTCCGATGCTATCGCCAAGTGGAAATCGGCAATACTCTGGTTCTGGAATAGAAGCACTAACTAATCGCCAAATAAGTTCAACAATTATTCCTTGTGCTATTTGGCTATTTCCCCTTACCCAACCATCTAATTGATTTTCAGTAATAAATCCCGGATAATTCATCCTAATCTCCAAATACTAAAATACATTTATTTAATTTTTATTTCTAATCTTATTTCCCCACTCATCAACTTCGGTAATAACATATCCCGAAGTTTTTTAAGAGTTAGGATTTGTTTTTGGTTCTGCTTAATTTTATTGAAAATTGGCAAAGATTTACTTTCAAAATCAGCCATTAAT